>NZ_JBMDXT010000001.1:0-5509 GCF_048594475.1 Nakamurella sp.
GCCGGGACAGGCAGACAATCATGTCGACGGCGCCCCGTCCGGGGTGGCCGCCGCGCGAACGAACCCCAGAAGGGGGAGGTCACACCGTGGCGAGCGTGAACATCCAGCCGCTCGAGGACAAGATCCTCGTGGAGGCCAACGAGGCCGAGACGACGACCGCGTCCGGCATCGTCATTCCCGACACCGCCAAGGAGAAGCCGCAGGAGGGCACCGTCCTCGCGGTCGGACCCGGCCGGTACGACGACAGCGGCAAGCGGATCCCGATCGACGTCGCCGAGGGCGACGTGGTCATCTACTCGAAGTACGGCGGCACCGAGGTCAAGTACGCGGGCAAGGAGTACCTGCTGCTGTCCGCGCGCGACGTCCTGGCCAAGGTCAGCAAGTGATGTCGACCGGCCGGTGAGCCCGCGCCCACCGGCCGGTCCGCAGTTCCCACCCCGCCCCGGCCACCCGCACGCGCGGGGGGCCGGGGCGCGGTCATCTGGGGCTGCCTCGAAGACGTGAGGACCACGGTCCTCCATTGCTCCCACCGACGAGCCGATCGATGAGCCGATCGACGAGCCAACAGAACTGGAACAAGACATGGCGAAGCAGATCCGCTTCGATACCGACGCGCGCGCGGCGCTGCAGCGCGGCGTCGACAAGCTGGCCGACGCGGTCAAGGTCACCCTCGGCCCGCGCGGCCGGTACGTGGTCCTGGACAAGAAGTTCGGCGGCCCGACCATCACCAACGACGGCGTCACCATCGCCCGCGACATCGAGCTGACCGACCCGAACGAGAACATGGGCGCCCAGCTGGCCAAGACCGCGGCGACCAAGACCAACGACGTGGCCGGCGACGGCACCACCACCGCGACCGTGCTGACCCAGGCGATCGTCGCCGAGGGCCTGCGCAACGTCACCGCCGGGGCCAACCCGCTGGCGCTGCGCTCGGGCATCGCCCAGGCCGCGGACAGGGTCAACGAGCTGCTGACCGAGTGGGCCACCCCGGTCGCCGGCGACCGCGCCGCCATCGCCAACGTCGGCACCATCGCCTCCCGGGACGAGGTCATCGGCGAGCTGCTCGGCGACGCGCTGGAGCACGTCGGGGCCGACGGCGTGGTCAGCGTCGAGGAGCACTCGGGCCTGGCCACCGAGCTCGAGTACACCGACGGGGTGCAGTTCGACAAGGGCTACCTGTCGCCGTACTTCGCCACCGACCCGGAGGCCGGCGAGGCCGTCCTGGAGGACGCGCTGGTGCTGCTGGTGCGGGAGAAGATCTCCGCGCTGGCCGACCTGCTGCCCCTGCTGGAGAAGGTGCTGGAGGCCAAGAAGCCGCTGCTGATCGTGGCCGAGGACGTCGACGGCGAGGCGCTGTCCACCCTGGTGGTCAACGCGATCCGCAAGACGTTCACCGTCGTCGCGGTCAAGGCGCCCTTCTTCGGCGACCGGCGCAAGGCCTTCCAGCAGGACCTGGCCATCGTCACCGGGGCCGAGGTCGTGTCCAGCGAGGTCGGGCTCAAGCTCGCCGAGGTCGGCACCGAGGTGCTGGGCTCGGCCCGGCGGATCGTGGTCACCAAGGACGAGACCACCATCGTCGACGGCGGCGGCTCCCGCGAGGCGGTCGCCGAGCGGGCGGCCCAGATCCGCAAGGACATCGAGAGCACCGACTCCGACTGGGACCGCGAGAAGCTGCAGGAGCGGCTGGCCAAGCTGGCCGGCGGCGTGGCGCTGATCAAGGTCGGCGCGGCCACCGAGATCGAGGCCAAGGAGCGCAAGCACCGCATCGAGGACGCGGTGCACGCCACCAAGGCGGCGGTCGCCGAGGGCATCATCGCCGGCGGCGGGTCCGCCCTGGTGCACGCGGCGGCGGGTCTGGCCGAGCTCCAGGAGCAGCTGTCGGGCGACGAGGCGCTGGGCGTCGGCATCGTGCGCAAGGCGCTCACCGCGCCGACCTACTGGATCGCCGCGAACGGCGGCCAGGAGGGTGCCGTGGTCGTCGACCGCGTCGCCGGGCTGCCCCGGGGCGAGGGCTACGACGCCGCCACCGGCACCTACGTCGACCTGGTCAAGGCGGGCATCATCGATCCGGTGAAGGTGACCAAGTCCGCGGTCTCCAACGCCGCGTCGATCGCCGGCATGGTGCTGACCACCGAGTCGACCGTCGTGGACGTCCCCGAGGACGACCACGACCACGGCGCCGCCGGCGGCCACCACGGGCACAGCCACTGATCGATCCGGCCGACCAGGCACGAGCGCTCCGGGCCGTCCGACCTTCTGGTCGGGCGGCCCGGTGCCGTCTCGGCCGCCGGCAGCGCCGGTCGGGGGCCGCTTCGGTGGGTGACGTCACTCATTGGTACCAACCGGATTCCGCTCACGGTGGCCAACGACCCGATCGGCGCACTACTATCGAGTGACGGAGGGTGTGACGTCGCCTCGTGCGCGCGGTTCGGGCGGAATTTCCGGTCCGGGCCGATTGTCCGATCGTGCGTCAGCCCCCGGGGTGTGTCAGAGTGCCCGCAGACGGGCGGGGACTTCGAGAACGGGCAAGAGCGCCGGGGGGCGATGTGTGGGATGCGGGCCGGGCGGCCGATGGGCCGGGGGCCGGGACGGACCCCAGGCGGCGGCGCTCGCGTGCCCGCCGGTCGGCCGGACGGTCAGTGGGCGCCGGTGAGCGTCAGCAGCTGAGCCCGTTCGCTCTCGGACAGGCCGCCCCAGATGCCGTAGGGCTCGTGGACCCGCAGCGCGTGGTCGCGGCACGCGGCCATCGCCGGACACTGGAAGCAGACGGCCTTAGCCTGGGCCTCCCGTCGCGCGCGGGCCGGGCCCCGTTCACCCTCGGGGTGGAAGAAGAACGAACTGGCCATACCGCGACAGGCTGCGTGCAGTTGCCAGTCCCACAGGTCCGCATTCGGTCCGGGAAGGCGCCTGGTGTCCGCCACGTCGATCCCCTCTGCAGCAGTGCGCGCCGCGGGTGTCGGCGCCCGTTGGGACAGGTCCGAGCGGAACGGAAGCGGTTCGTCGGGCCGACAGAGCCGGGGGTCAGGACGCGGAGGGGCAGCTCGGAACAGGCGTCCGGGTACCGGCTTCGGGCCGTCCGGAGTGCCTGTGTCGTGTCGCCCTGGAGCCGGATCCGCGCTGATCTCGGCGCTGTTGATCTCCAGACCCTAGATCGCTCCTGCGTCCCCGACAAGACCTTGATCACGTTTTTTGTCGATCTTGGGACCGGACGCGTCATCGTTGTCGGACGCGGGGACCCCACTCGGTGGGCCCCGGCCGAATGTGAGTCGGATCACGGGCTCGTCAGTGTGTCGGGGGACCCCCTCCGGATGCGGAAAGTGACGATAGAGCTACGCTCTGTGAAGTCACTCCTGGGAGGATGGATGGCGGACCGGGATCGCCCGTCCGTGGTCGGCGATCGGCCCGTCGACTCACGGACCGACGGGTTGCCCGCACGAGCGACACGGCCGATCGGGGGCTGCCTCATTCCGTCGAATGACGTCGGCCAAGTAGTATTCACACCGTCTGCAGGGGGAGTCTCGTGACCAGCGTCCTTATTTGCGATGAGCGCCGAAGCGCTCGCGACGGTCTTACGCGCGTGATGGGAGCGGTGCCGTCGGTCGAGGGCATCGACTGTGTGGCCAGTGGCGACGAGCTGCTGGCCCGGTACGGGCGGCAGCCCAGCGATGTCGTCCTCATCGGCACGCAGCGCGCGCTGACCAGTGGCATCGAGGCGACCCGTCGGCTCCTGGCCGTTCACCCGTCCGCGGTGGTGATCGTCTTCGGTTCGCCCGACGACACCGCGTCCATCGCGGCGGCCATCGCCTGCGGAGCCCGCGGGTTCCTGCGCTGGGACGCCACCCAGCCGGAGATCGTCGCCGCGCTGGCCGACACCCTCACCACCCCCCGGCTGCCCGCCCTGCGGGACACCCCGGACGGGGAGGCGCCGCTGACCGAGCGCGAGATGCAGGTGCTGCGGGGGATGAGCCAGGGCCAGTCCAACGGCGAGATCGGCCGCGAGCTGTTCCTGTCCGAGGACACGGTCAAGACGCACGCCCGCCGGCTGTTCCGCAAGCTCGGCGCCCGCGACCGGGCTCAGGCCGTCGCCCTCGGCTTCCGGCGCGGCTTCGTCGCCTGACCCGCGCGCCGGTTCGTCGGCCGTCCCGACCGGCCGAAGCCGTCGCGTCCCGGAGGTCCCGCGGCAGGCGTCCGCCGAATGGGCGAAGCCGGCGGCAACAGTCGGTCGCCTCGCTACCATGGGAGCGCGACCGGATCGGGTTGGAGGGTGCCACCCGGGCGGGTCACGGCGCATCATTCGATCGACGGTGTAACGGGGGTGGCACCGATGACGATGAATGAGCAGCCGCCGGACACCGCCGAGCAGCCCGAGCTGGACGACCTGGTCGATCGGGCGGTCGAGGGTGAGTCGGCGGCGATCGGATCGTTGATCGCCCGCATCCACCCCGTGGTCGTTCGTTACTGCCGCTCCCGGATGTCGGTCGGTCCCGCGTTCCTGGCCACCGCGGACGACATCGCGCAGGAGGTGTGCATGGCCGTCCTGACGGCGCTGCCCTCCTACCGGCGCGAGGGTAAGCCGTTCTTGGCCTTCGTCTACGGGATCGCCGCCCACAAGGTGGCCGACGCGCATCGGGCGGCCGCCCGGAGCCGGTCGTTGCCGGTCGCCGACATTCCCGACGCGCCCTCCACCGACCGCGGTCCCGAGCAGTTCGTGGTCGCCTCGTCGGCCGCGGCGATGGTCGACGACATGCTGCGCCACCTGCCCGCGGTGCAGCAGGAGATCCTCCGGCTGCGGGTCGTGGCCGGGTTGACCGCGGAGGAGACCGCCGACGCGCTGGGCATGACGGCGGGCGCGGTGCGCGTGTCCCAGCACCGGGCGCTGGCCAAACTCCGGCAGCGGTTGGCGGCCGGCGCGCTGCGCGCCGAACGCCTGAGCTGATGGCCCGCCGTCACGGTCGACGGTCGGTCGACCCTGATGCGCCCGTCGTCGATCTCGATCGGGTGCTGGCCGACGACCGGCGGGTCGACCTGCTCTCCGGCCGTCCGTGGCCCGGACCTGGTCCGGACGCCGACGCCGGTCTCGACCCCGCGCGAGCCGGGCGGGAGCACCGTCCGCCGTCCCCGGGCGATCCTCTGTTCGAGTTGCTCGAGCAGTGGCGCGTCGACCTCGCGGTGCGGCCGCTGCCGGTGGTGCCGCCCGTGCTGGCCCTGGCGCTCGCCCGCCCCGGTGTCGATCCGGCCGCCGATCCGGCCGTCGACCCGGCCGTCGGCTCGGCCCCTGGTACGGCCCTCGCCCCGGCGGCCGCCTCGGCCGTCCGGTCGGCCGTCAGGGCGGGCGCCGAGGCCGGCGGCGATGCGACGCCGGGTACGTCGGGCTCGACACCGGCCACCCCCGCTCCGGCGGCCACGGCGGCCGGCCGGAACCCCTGCGCTCGACCGGCGGCCCGGACCGCGGTGCGCCGAGCGGCCCGTCGCCCGGCGCCCGCCGGTCACCCGGCCGGCCGGCGATCCT
>NZ_JBMDXT010000010.1:0-75551 GCF_048594475.1 Nakamurella sp.
GTCCTTCGGCGGGGCCCGCCGCGCGGGGGGGGGGGCCCGCCCGCCCCCGCGGCCGGGGCGGTTCGCGTCAGACGGCCCGGCCGGCGGGGGCGAGTTCCCGGTCCTCGTTCTCCGGCTCCGGCAGGCCGTCGCCGTTCGGGCCGCGGTACCGGTCGAGGTCCAGGATGCCCTGCCGCTTGGCCACGATGACCGGGACGAGCGCCTGGCCGGCGACGTTGGTGGCGGTGCGCATCATGTCCAGGATCGGGTCGATGGCCAGCAGCAGGCCGACCCCGGCGAGCGGGAGCCCGAGGGTGGACAGGGTCAACGTGAGCATCACGACCGCGCCGGTCAGCCCGGCGGTCGCCGCCGACCCGACGACCGAGACGAACGCGATGAGCAGGTAGTCGGTGATCGAGAGGGGAACGCCGAAGACCTGGGCGACGAAGATCGCGGCCAGCGCCGGGTAGATCGCCGCGCAACCGTCCATCTTGGTGGTCGCGCCCAGCGGCACCGCGAAACTGGCATATTCGCGCGGCACCCCGAGGTTGGTGATCGTCACCTGCTGGGTCACCGGCATGGTGCCGACGGAGGAGCGGGAGACGAACCCCAGCGTGATCGCCGGCCAGGCGCCGGCCAGGAACGCCCGCGGGGACAACCCATGCAGCTTGAGCAGCAGCGGGTAGACCGCGAACAGCACGATCAGGCAGCCGACGTAGACGTCGACGGTGAAGACGGCCAGCGGAGCGACCAGGTCCCAGCCGTAGGCGGCCACCGCATGCCCGATGAGGGCGCCCGAGCCGATGGGGGCCAGCCGGATGATCCACCAGAGGACGGTCTGGACCACGCTCAGGCCGGCGTCGGCGACGCGGACGAACGGTTCCGCCTTCGCGCCCGCCTTGAGCGCGGCGGCACCGAGGACGATGCCGATGACGACCAGTTGCAGCACGTTGAAGGACACCGCGGTGGTCGCCGTCCCGCTCGCCGCAACGGTCGTGGAGGCCTGCAGGCCCAGGAAGTTCGCGGGCACCAAGCCGGTCAGGAAATCGGTCCAGCCGCCGGTGCGTCCGGCGTACTCGGCCCCCGCGGTCGACAGCCCGGTGCCGGTCCCCGGGCTGGTGACGGTGCCCAGCACGAGCCCGATGGTGACCGCGATCAGCGCGGTGATGGCGAACCACACCACCGTCTGCACGGCCAACCGGGCGGCGTTGGCCACCGCGCCCAGGCGCGAGATCGAGACGATCAGGGCGAGCAGGATGAGCGGCACGACCACCGCGCGGAGCAGGGTGACGAAGATCGAACCGATTTGGTTGAGCGCGCCGTCCAGCCAGCCCACGTCGTAGACCCGGGCGATCAGGCCCAGGCCGACACCGACCACCAGACCGATGACGGTCTGCAGCCAGAATGGGACCCGACGGGCCGACTTACGCACTGCTAACAAAATGGACACCGTGATGAACCGCCTTCGACACTGCCGGTGGGTCGGCACGTCGCTGCGGGTCCGTGCCGATGCCGCTCGGTGATGAACGGCTGGGAACGCACCCGGAAAGTGCTGGGAGCGTCACTCGAGGCAACCGGTCGGCCGGCCCGGACATTCCCCGATCGGTGTGCGCTCCGCCACGCCGCCCGGCCGCCGCAGGGCCCGCCGGCCGGATTGCCCGGCCGGGAACGGGGGTACCTCAGGCACCGACGGCGACAGGCGAAGAGGGGCAACGATGAAGGTTCTGGGCAAGCTCGGCGCGGCGGCCACCGTGTATTCGTTCCTGCGCAGCCCGGCCGGGCAGCGGCTGATCGAGGAGGTCAAACGGCAGGCCGCGGACCCGGCGAACCGCCGCCGGGTCGCCGACCTGCTCCAGCGCCTGCGACCCGGCGACGTGGTGGACGGCACGGCCGATCCTCGACCCCGTCCCTGATCCGGCGCGGGATCGGATCAGGCGGCCGCCGGCCCACCGAGCCGGTGCCGGGGCCGGCGGGCGAGAGCGACGACGGCCGCGACCAGCAGGGCGGTGGCGACGAGGGCGGCGGCGACCCCGGTGACGACCGACGAGGGCGCCGCGGTCAGCCGGCCGACGGCGATCCACGCGATGCCCCAGATCATGGCGAGCGCGATGGCGGGGTTGCCGCGGCTCACGCGCAGCAGCGCGAGCCCGATCCCCAACGCGACGACCAGGACCAGCACCGCGGCGGTCTGTGCGAGCGCCGGGCCGGGCTGGACACCCGCCGCCACCAGCCAGGCGGTGACGTTGGCGCACGTCGCCACGCTGACCCAGCCGACGTAGAGGCCGATCGTGCCGTCCACGATGACCGCGTCGGCCCGCGGGACCGGTCCGGCCGCCGCCCGCTGCCGGACGATCACGCCCAGCACGAGGGCCAGCGCCAGGATGACGACGACGCTGACCGGCAGCCAGCCCGCCCGCACCACCAGCAGCCAACCCGCGTTGAGCAGCATCGACGCGCCGACCCACCAGCCGATGCGCCGGTGCAACCCGGACGCGAGCCGTCCCGGCAGCCACTGCAGGACCGTGTAGACGGCCAGGCCGAGGTAGATGACGGACCAGATGGCGAAGGCGGGACCGGCCGGCGCCAGCAGGGTCGCCTCGGCCGACAGGGCTCCGCCGGCCGACTGGGCCACCGGGGGCCCGCCGAAGATCCCGGCGCCGAGCAGGCTGCCGGCCACACAGGCGATCTCGCTGACCGTCACGAAGGTGGCGCGGGCGACGTCGGACCCGGTGGCCCGGGCCGGTGCCACCGGCCCGGGGACGGGCGGCGACGGGATGGTGGACGGGGACTCCGGCACGGTGATCGCTCCTCGGGTCGGCGGATGCTTCCCCTCCACTGTTACCCGTCCGCGCCGGTCGACTCGGCGGATCCGGCGGCGCCGCGGCAGCAGGACAGAGATCAGTACCCGCAACTGCGGTCCTAGCTGCTACCGGGACCCGTGAATGCGGCGCTATTGTTTCTCCCGTGACGCATTTCCTGATCCGCGATGCGGCCCGGCTACTGGGCGTGAGTGACGACACCGTCCGGCGGTGGGTCGACGCCGGCAGCCTGCCGGCGACCAGGAACGAGTCCGGACGGAAGGTGATCGACGGGGTGGCGCTGGCCGAATTCTCCCGGCGGCACGCCGCAACGCCCGCCCCCGACCCGTCGGGGGTGTCCAGGTCCGCCCGGAACCGTTTCGTCGGCCTGGTCACCCGGGTGGTCATGGACGGCGTGATGGCGCAGGTCGAACTGCAGTGCGGTCCGCACACCGTGGTCTCGCTGATGAGCAGCGAGGCCGCCCGCGACCTGGAGCTGCAGCCCGGCCGGCGGGCCGTGGCCGGGGTCAAGGCGACCACGGTGAGCGTCGAGCCCCCGGCAGGACAGTCATGAGTCGCCCACCCGCCCGGCGCCCGGGCCGCCGGGTCGCCGGCGTGCTCGTCGCCCTCGGTGCCGTGCTGGCGATGGCGGCGTGCAGTGCGGGGAGCACCATCCCGACCACGACCGGCCCCCCCGCGTCCGGCTCCGGTCCGGCGTCCGCATCGGCGGCCCCGGAGGCGGCCGGCACCCTGACCGTGTTCGCGGCGGCGTCGCTGAAGTCGACGTTCACCGAGATCGGGCGGACATTCCAGGAGCAGCATCCGGGCGCCTCGGTCACGTTCAACTTCGCCGGGTCCTCGGACCTGGTCACGCAGCTGACCAGCGGGGCCCCCGCCGACGTCGTCGCGACGGCCGACCGGAGCACCATGGCCAGGGCCGTGGACGGCGGCGTCATCGACGGCGCCCCGGTCGACTTCGCCGGCAACACCCTGACGATCGTGACCGCACCCGGAAACCCGAAGGGCATCACCGGGTTCGCGGACCTGGCCACGGCCGGCCGGCAGGTGGTGGTCTGCGCCCCGCAGGTGCCGTGCGGGGCGGCCACCCGGACGCTCGAGCAGAGCACCGGGGTCACGCTCACCCCGGTCAGCGAGGAATCGTCGGTGACCGACGTGCTGAACAAGGTGACCACCGGGCAGGCCGACGCCGGTCTGGTGTACGTGACGGACGCGACGGTCGCGGGGGACAAGGTCGCCGTGGTGCCCTTCCCGGAGGCCGCCTCGGTGGTGAACCCGTATCCGATCGCCCGGGTCGCGGGCGCCGCCCAGCCGGATTTGGCGGCCGCGTTCGTCGAGCTGGTCACCGGGCCCGACGGGCAGCGGATCCTCTCCGACGCCGGCTTCCGGCCGGCCGGGTGACGGACGCCCCGTGACCGGCGGCGGGCCGGCGCCGGCCCGGCTTCGGCGCCGGACGTCCGCCGGATCGGGCCTGCCCGCCTGGGTGTTCGCGCCGGCCGCACTGGGTGGCCTGTTCGTCGTCCTGCCGCTGGTCGCGATGCTGGCCCGGGTCCAGTGGTCCCGGTTCTGGACGCTGGTCACCTCCGAGTCGTCCCTGGACGCCCTGTGGCTGAGCCTGCGGACCTCCACCGCGAGCACGGTCCTGTGCGTGCTGCTGGGCACGCCGATGGCCCTGGTGCTCGCCCGCGCCCGGTTCCCCGGGCTGCGGCTGGCCCGGTCCCTGGTGCTGCTTCCGCTGGTCCTGCCGCCGGTGGTCGGCGGGATCGCGCTGATCTACACCTACGGCCGGCTCGGCCTGGTCGGGTCGTCCCTTGAGGCCTTCGGGATCCGGATCGCCTTCACCACGACCGCGGTCGTGATCGCCCAGACCTTCGTCGCCCTCCCGTTTCTCGTGCTGTCGCTCGAGGGCTCGCTGCGGACCGCCGGGCGGCGGTACGAGGCGGTCGCCGCCACGCTCGGGGCGAGCCCGACGACGGTGCTGCGGCGGGTCACGATCCCGCTGGTCCTGCCCGGCCTGTTCTCCGGGGCGGTGCTCGCATTCGCCCGCGCGCTGGGCGAGTTCGGTGCCACGCTCACCTTCGCCGGCAGCCTGCAGGGGGTCACCCGGACCCTGCCGCTGGAGATCTACCTGCAGCGGGAGACCGACGCCGACGCCGCGGTCGCGCTGTCCCTGGTGCTGGTGGTCGTCGCGGTGCTGATCGTGCTGGCCACCCGCCGGCGCGGCGGTGGGGCGGCCTCGTGACCGGATCGCGGGCGGCCGCGGGGGAGGGCGCGGTGGAGCTGGCGGCCACCGTGGCCGAGCGAGGCACCGATCTGCGGCTGCAGGTGGCGCCGGGCGAGGTCGTCGCCGTGCTGGGGGCGAACGGGGCCGGCAAATCGACGCTGTTGGCCCTGCTGGCCGGCCTGCTCCCCCCGGACACCGGCCGGATCCGTCTGGACGGGCGGGTTCTCGTCGACACCGCGGCCGGGGTCTGGGTGCCGCCGCACCGGCGCCGGGTCGTGTTGCTGGCCCAGCAGGCCCTGCTGTTCCCGCACCTGACGGTCGCGGAGAACGTCGCCTTCGGGCCGCGCAGCCGGGGCGCCGGGCGGTCGGCGGCCCGGGCGGCCGCGGACCGGTGGCTGGCCGCCGTCGACGCCGCCGAGTTCGCTGCCCGGACCCCTGCCGAGCTGTCCGGCGGGCAGGCGCAGCGGGTCGCGATCGCCCGGGCGCTGGCCGCCGACCCGGCGGTCCTGTTGCTGGACGAACCGATGGCCGCCCTCGACGTCGCGGTCGCGCCGGCGGTGCGCACCCTGCTGCGCCGGGTGCTGCGGGAGTCCGGCCGGACCGCGCTGCTGGTGACCCACGACCTGATCGACGTGCTGTCGCTGGCCGACCGGGTCGTGGTCCTGGAATCGGGGTCGGTCGTCGAGGACGGTCCGACCCGGACGGTGCTGATCCGGCCCCGGTCGGCCTTCACCGCCCGCATCGCCGGCGTGAACCTGATCGCCGGGGTGGCTCAGGGCGGGTCGCTGGTGACGCCCGCCGGCACCCGGATCGCCGGCCTGGTGGACCCGGGGTGCCGGCCGGGGGACGACGCGGTCGCCGTCTTCCGGCCGTCGGCGGTCGCCGTGCACCTGACCGATCCGGGCGGCAGCCCGCGCAACCACCTGCCCGTCACCCTGACCGAGCTGGAGCCCCGCGGGGACGTCGTCCGGCTGCACACCGCCCCCGTGCCGGGCGCCGGCGGGCTGCTGGCCGACGTGACCCTCGCGGCCGCGGCGGATCTGGGCCTGCAGCCGGGCTCGTCGGTGTTCTGTGCGGTCAAGGCGACCGAGGTCACGATCCACGCCGCGGCCCCGGCCGCCCGCGACGGGCGCTGAACCGGGTCAACCGGGACACCCCGCCGGGTCAGTGCCGGCGATCGGCGTCCGGCGGCACCACCAGCACCGGTCCGGATGCCGAGCCGATCAGGTCGTGACCGGTGGAGCCGAGCAGCAGGCCGGCCAGGGGTCCCCGGCCGCGGCTGCCGACGACGGTGAGTTGCGGGCGGGGGAAACCGGTCAGCTCGGCGACGTGGGCCAGGCAGTGCGCCGGCCGGCCGTCGAGCAGCACCCGATGCACCACCACGTCGGGGTACTTCTCCGCCCACCCGGCGAGCTGCTCCGCCAGCAGCGCCTCCTCCGACTCGATCTCGGCCGGCAGCGGCCGGACCGGGCGACGGGCGAAGCCCTGGTGGCCGACGACGCGATCCCCGGCGAGCACCGCCACCAGCGCGGCGCCGCGGCGGGCCGCCTCGTCGAAGGCGACGTCGACGGCGGCCTGGCCGGTGCCGGCCGGGTCGACCCCCACGACGACCGGCCCGTCGGCCGGGGCGGGACGGCGCGGCACGACGGCGACCGGGGTGACCGCGTGGGCGGTGACGTAGAGCGCCACCGATCCGCCCAGGGCCTCGGGCAGCCGGCCGGTTCCCCGGTTGCCCAGGACGGTCAGCTCGGCACCTCGGCCGGCCTCGAGCAGGGCGATCCGCGGGTCCCGGTGCTCGACGGCGCCCTCGACCCGCAGGTCCGGGTGGCGACGCCGCAGGCGCCGGGTCACCAGGTCGACCAGTTCCCGGCCGGCCCGCGGGTGCCCGTCGCGGTCCTCGCCGGGCAGGGCGGCCGGGGGCAGGCCGACCGCGGGCGGGCGGTGGGCCGACAGGACCAGCAGGTCGGCACCCCGCCGGGCGGCCTGGCGGGCGGCCCACTGGGTGGCCACCACGGAGGCGGGTGAGCCGTCGATGCCGACCACCACCCGCGCGGATCGGGGCGCGCTCATCGCACGGCCGGCTCGCGCCGGGCCGCCGCGGCGGTGCGGGTGCCCTCCGAACGCAGGTCGAACACCAACCGTGCCGGGACGGTGCCGGTCAGGACGTCCTGCATCGCCTGCTCGACGTCCTCGATCCGCCGGGTGCGGGCGATCACCGTGGTCCGGGCCAACGCGTGCAGGCGGAACACCTCGGCGAGGTCCTCCCGGGTGCCGACGATCGACCCGATCACCGAGATCCCCTTGATGACGGTGTCGAAGACGGGCAGCACCAGTTCGCCACCGGCCGGCAATGCCACCAGGACCAGGCGGCCGCCCCGGTTGAGCGCGGCGAACGACTGGCCCAGGACGGCGGGTGCCACGGCGAGCACGAGGGCCACGTCCGCACCGCCCAGCGCCCGGATGGCCGCGACCGGGTCGTGCCGGGCCGCGTTCACCGTGTGGTCGGCGCCCAGTTCGGCGGCCATGCGGAGCTTCTCGTCGGAGACGTCGACGGCGATCACCTCACCGCCGACCAGCCGCGCGTACTGCACCGCTAGGTGGCCCAGGCCGCCGACGCCGAAGACGGCCACCCGCTCCGCCGGCACCACCCGGGCCGCCTTGACCGCCGCGTAGGTGGTCACCCCGGCGCAGGTGAGCGGGGCGGCATCGAGGGAGCTGACCGCGTCGGGCACGGGCACGGCGTAACGGGCGTCGGCCACGGCGAACTCGGCGAACGCGCCGTCGACCGAGTACCCGGTGTTGCGCTGGGCCTCGCACAGGGTTTCGCGGCCGGACACGCAGTAGCGGCAGGCCCCGCAGGCCGACCCCAACCAGGCCAGGGCCACACGCTCCCCGATCCGGTGGCCGTCCACCCCCGGACCGACCATCTCGATCCGGCCGACGCCCTCGTGCCCGGGGACGAAGGGCAGCGCCGGGGGGACCGGCCAGTCCCCGCGCGCGGCGTGGATGTCGGTGTGGCACAGACCGCAGGTCTCGATCCGGACCAGCACCTGACCCGGGCCAGGGGCCGGGATGGGCCGGTCCGCAACCTCGATCGGTCGATCGAAAGCGGTGACGACGGCGGCACGCACGATCTCGTTCCTTTCCGGTGGCAATGGCTGTGGCTGTGGCTGTGGCTGTGGCTGTGGCAGTGGCAGAGGTCGGGTGAGGGATCCGGCGGACCGGTGGCCCGGCGATCAGGAGGCGGCGCCGGCCGTCGATCCGCGGAGCTGGGCGGCGATCGCGGCGGCCCAGGCGGTGATCCGGTCGAAGTCCCGGAAATCACCGGCCATGTCGCCCGCGGCCATGCGGCGGGCGAGGAAGCCCTTGGCCGTCGCCGGCTCCAGCCGCCCACCGAACGTCGTCGGCTGGTCGGCGCCCAGGGTGATGGCGTAGGCCGCCACCCGCGACGGGGCCGGGATCTCGTCCGCGGCCCGATCGGCGCCGAGCGGGCCGCTGTGGAAGAGCCAGACCCGCATCGGGTCGGCCAGGTGCCGGTTCGCGACCAGCCGCTTGAGCAGATCCCGGGCCGGCCGCTGCCAGCGCCCGGCGTAGACGGCGCTGCCGAGCACCACGGCGTCATACTCCGTGACCGACCGCACCTGGGCCGCCGGCCGGAGATCGACATCGATTCCGGCGCGCCGTATTTCGTCGGCGACGGCCCGGGCGATCCCCTCGGTTCCACCCATCCGGCCGGCGTACGCGACCAGCGTCCTGGACATTCTTCCTCGCCTCGATCCTGCGGCAGGCCGGTGAACGGGCCCGGGCCGGCGGCCTGCCGGGCCGTCCGGGCGATGGACGGGTCAGCTGATGGCGCCGAGCAGATCGCGCCGGGTGATCACGCCGACGACGGCGTGACCATCGACGACCGGCAGGCACCGGATCCCCTCGTCGAGCATGATCTCGGCCGCGTCGGCGGCGTCCGCGCCGGGCGTGAGCGACTCGACCGGGGTGGTCATCACGTCGGCCACGGTGCCGCCGGGCCGTCCGGGCCGGCCCGGCGCGGACGGCCCGCGGCGGCGCGGATCCGCCGGCACCCGCCCGTCGAGAACGTCGGCCTCACTGACGATCCCGACGAGATGGCCGTCCTCGTCGATCACCGGGAGGGCGGTGAATCCGCGGCTGCGCAGGACCGACGCGGCGTGCTCGACACTGCTGGCCCAGCTGATGGTGACGGCCGGGCTGGACATGAGGTCGCGGATCAACATGACGGTACCTGCTCCCTGGCGGGGTGCGGCCGGGCGCCGTCCGGGCGCCGCATCGCACCCGTCTCCATCGTGCGGCCGGCGCCCGCCCGCGCCCAGGGCCGAAGGTCCCCGGCCGGGGTGGGCCGGAGCCGGGCCTCAACTCGAGCGGGAGCCGGCATCGAACCGGGCCCACTCGTCCTCCCATGAACGGTGCCGGCGCCGGTCCAGGCTCCACCCGGCCGTCCGGCGGATCGCCAGGAACAGGATGCCCAGCATCAGCCAGGCGCCCGCCGCGACCAGGACGAGCAGTCCGGCCGCGGTCCGGGTGCTCATCGGCGGGTCGGCCACCCGGCCCTGCTCGTCGAGCCAGATGGTCTGCTGGTCGCCGGCCCGGGCGCCGATCCGGACCACGATCGATCCGCCGGCGGGTCGGCCGTCCCGGCCGGTCCAGGTCGCGCTCGCCATGGGCTGCACGACGCTGTACGAGTGCGCGTCGACGGTGGCCAGGTCGGCGTCCGTGACCAGGGTCGCCCCGACGGCCGTCTGCGCCTGCTGGACGCCGACCACCCTGGCCTGCACGCCGGGCCACTCCGCGCTGGCGATCGTGGCGATGAACGGGATGGTCAGCAACCAGACGACGACCAGACCGGCGACGAGCACGGCCTCGGCCCGGTCCGAGCCACGGGCCAGGGGACTGCCCCAGATCCGCAGGAACAGCGGCGCACGATGCGCTGGTCGACCCTGACCGGTGTTCATGGCCCCTCCGGGAATCGTCGAGGTGTGGCCGCGGCGGCCCGGCGACGGGTCGGGCGACTCCGGCTCCACTGTGCTCGCGGCGGGGCGGCGGCCGGGAGGGAACAAGGTCCCGTTCGCCGCCGTGGGACCTTCGGCCCGGTCGGACCGCCCCGTCCGGTCCTGCCGATCGGGACGCCGCGGTGATGGGCTGACATTGTTCCGAGCCCGTCCGGACAGGAGGTTCTCATGAGTACCCCGACCACCGGGCCGGGTCGCGTCACGGCCCGTCCCGCCCTGCGCGTCGCGCTGATCGGCATCGAGGTGTTCGTCGCCGTCGGTGCCGTCTACGGCGGCGTCGGCCTGATCGCCGACAATGCGATCGGCATGCTCCCGGAATGGCTGGCGCGCACCCCGTTCGCGACGTGGCTGTGGCCGGGCATCCTGCTGCTGCTCATCGTGGCGCTCCCGATGGCCACGGCCGCCTCCGCCGAGATCGCGCGCCGATCGTGGGCGTTCGCCGCATCCGCGCTCGCCGGCAGCGCGCAGATCGGGTGGATCGTCGCGCAGTGGTTGATCGTCCAGCGCTACTTCGTGCTGCAACCGATCATGCTGGCGTGCGGGATCGCGGTGCTGATACTCGCGGGCGTGGTCCACGGGCGCGTGCTAGGTTTCGCTCGATCGTGACCGGACGACGGGAGGTGGGACCCATGACCGCAGTCATCGCCATGGGCGCTCCGCCGTCGACCACGATCGCGCGCGGGGCCTGAGCCCCCCGGGAGCGCCCACCGGATTCCGAGTGGAAGGCCCTCCCACCATGCCCCTCTCACCATCGTTGCGCTCGTCGTCTCCCGATCCGCTGGTCCCGTTGCCCGGCGCTCCTGGGCCGGACGGCGGTCCGGACCGGCGGGCACTGGTCCTGGGCGGCGGCGGATCGACCGGCAACGCGTGGTTGATCGGCGTGGTCGCCGGCCTCGCCGAGGCCGGTATCGACGTCACGACCGCCGACCTCACCGTCGGCACCTCGGCCGGCGCCACCGCTGCCGCCCAGCTGGCCGGACGGCCGGCCGCCGAACTGCTCGCGGCCGCGCTCGACGCCCGCCCGCCGGCCGGAGCCGGGGCCGCGGCCGCCACCGCGCGTCCGGTGGCCGATCAGCTGGACCGGTTGCGCGCGACCATCGCCGCCGCCCGCGACCAGGCCGACCTGCGCCGCCGGCTCGGGGCCGCAGCCCTGGAGCGGATGGCCGCCACCGACGGTTCGTGGCCGGCTCGCTGGCGGGCGACGGTGGAGGCCCGGCTGCCCGCCGCCCGGTGGCCCGAGCGGGCCGTCCTGATCACCGCGGTCGACGCGCTGACCGGCGAGCCGATCGTCTTCGACCGGCGTAGCGGGATCGACCTGGTGGATGCGGTCGCCGCCAGCTGTGCCAGCGGGCTGCCCTACCCGGTCGCCGGACGCTGGTACCTCGACGGGGGATTCCGGGCGAACGCCGAGAACGCCGACCTGGCCGCCGGATGCGGCCGGATTTTGGTGCTCTCGCCGTTCGGCGGCCGGTCCCTGACCCCGCAGCGGTGGGGGACGCACCTGGCCACCCAGGTCGACGAGCTGCGCGCCGGCGGCAGCCGGGTCGAGACCGTCGTTCCCGCCGCCGAGGACGAGCACCTGTTCGGCGCGAACGCGATGGACCCGGCGCTGCGGCCGGCGGCGGCCCTCGCGGGTCGTCGCCGAGGCCGGGCGGTGGCCGCCCGGGTCGCGGGCTGGTGACGCCGACTCCCGACTACCCGTTTTGATACCCCCTTGGGTACCCGGTCGGCTGCGGGCGGGTCGGGCCCGTCGAGTTGGTCAGGCTCCGTCGCCGGACCGTCCCTGCCCGCGCCCCACCACGCCGATCCGGTCGAAGGCTCCCGCCACCATGGCGGCCGTGCCCGCGCCGACGACCGAGCCGATCACGACGTCGCCCGGGTAGTGCACCCCGGTGTGCACCCGGGAGTAGGCGACCCCGCCGGCCAGCAGCCGGATCGGCACCGCGAGTCCCGGCACGTGGCGACCCACCGCATACCCGAACGCGAACGCCGACGCCGCGTGACCGGACGGGAACGAGGTGGACCCCGGCATGGCGACGAATCGATCGTCGTAGGGCGACGAGCGGGTCGGGCGCCGTCGCCGGGCGATCGGTTTGAGGCCCAGGTTCACCGCGGCCGACGTGACCCCGATCGCCACCACGCCTTCCACCGCGGCCCGACGCCCCCGTCGACCGCCGAGCGCAGCGATCACCGCCGCCAGCCCGAGCCACAGGCGGGAATGATTCGCTGCCGTGGACAACCGACGCACCGGGCCGTCCAGTACCGGGGTGGGTGTGTCCGCCACCGCCCGGTACACCGCCCGGTCCACCGCACCGAGCTCCCGCAACGCCCTGACCACGACCGATTCGTCGCCGCGGCGGGCCGCGACGGTTCGGGCCAACGCGTCCTCGGGCGTCGGCTGCTTCTCGTCGAGCCGTTCGGACATGTCACCAGCCCTTCCTTGCCGGAAACCGGCTGTGGGTGATGACCCTGGCGGATCGCGACGGCCCGGTCAAGGCGTGGTGCGCGGACGTCGGCCGGCGGGTGGACCCCGGTCGCCGCCGCGGCCCGAGTACGCGACGGCGACCGGGCGATCGTCAGGCGTCCCGCCGCGCGCCCTGGGCCGGGGTCACCGACCGCAGGACCGGGGCGGTCCAGCCGTGGTCGGCGAAGGCGGCGGTGACAGCCGCGCCGACGGTGTCGATCCGGCCCGCCGGGACCAGCGCGATGACGGAGCCGCCGAACCCGCCGCCGGTCATCCGCGCCCCGAGGGCGCCGGCGGCCAGCGCCGTGTCGACGGCCAGATCGAGTTCGGGGCAGGACACGTCGTAGTCGTCGCGGAGGGAGGCATGGGACGCCGTGAGCAGATCACCGATCTCGACGATCCGGCCGGCCCGCAGCAGCGCGACGGTCCGGGCCACCCGCTCGTTCTCGGTGACCACGTGCCGGACCCGTCGACGCAGCTCCGGGTCGGGCAGCCGGTCCAGGGCCGCAGGCAGACCCGAGAACGGGACGTCCCGCAGTTGCCGGATGCCCAGGACGTCCGCGGCCCGCTCGCAGGACGCCCGCCGCCGGCCGTACTCGCCGTCGGCCAGGGAGTGCGCGACCCGGGTGTCGATCACCAGGATCGCCAGGCCATGGGCCGCCGGGTCGAACGGGATGTTCTCCACGGTGCCCGCGCGCGTGTCGAAGAGCAGGACGGCGCCGTCGGCGGCGGCCGCGGAGGCGGTCTGGTCCATCGGTCCGCAGGGCACGCCGACGAAGTCGTTCTCCGCGCGCTGGGCCAGGCGAGCCACGGTCAGCGGGTCGAACCGGTACCCGGCCAGGGCCGAGACCGCCAGCACGGTGGCGCATTCCACCGCGGCGGAGGACGACAGGCCGGCGCCGGACGGTACCTGGGAGTCCAGGACGAGGTCGAGCGGTTCGAGGGGTCGGCCGGTCTGCCGCACGGCCCAGAAGGAGCCGAGCAGGTAGCCGGGCCAGCCGGCGGCGGCCGGTGCGCCCGGTTCGATGTCGGCCGGCGCCACGGTGACGACCTCGCCCGGCTTCTGGGCGGACACGATCCGGACCTTGGACGAGTCGCCGCGACCGGCCGCGAGCTGCGCTCGGGCGTCGATGGCGAACGGCAGCACCAGGCCGCCGTTGTAGTCGGTGTGCTCACCGATCAGGTTGACCCGACCCGGGGCGGAGAAGATGCCGTCCGGGTCCCGCCCGAAGGTGCGGCGGAACAGCTCGGCGGCGCTACCGGCGCTCATCGGATGGTGCTCCCGGTGGTCTGGAAGTGCCAGGCGTCGGCGACCATGTCGTGCAGGGTCAGTTCCGGGGTCCAGCCCAGCCGGTGCCGGGCCCGGTCGGCCGAGGCGACCAGCCGGGTGGGGTCGCCGGCTCGGCGCGGGCCGACCGAGTGGGGGACCGGTCGTCCGGTGACCTCCTCCACGGCCGACAGGACCTGCCGGACGGAGTAGCCGTCGCCGTTGCCGAGGTTGCAGATCAGGTGTTCGCCGGGGACCGCCGCGGTCAGCGCGAGCACGTGCGCCCGGGCGAGGTCGAGCACGTGGACGTAATCCCGGATCGGGGTGCCGTCCGGTGTGGGCCAGTCGTCGCCGAAGACCGTCAGCGGGTCCTTGGTGCCGGCGACCGCGCCGAGGGCGTTGGGGATCAGGTGGGTCTCGACCGCATGCCGTTCGCCGGCCCCGAGCGCCGCGCCGGCGACGTTGAAGTAGCGAAGGGACACCGCCGCCAGGGACGTGGCCACGGTCTCGCCGGTAATCATCATGTCGACGGCCAGCTTGGTGGCGCCGTACGTGTTGGTCGGCCGGGTCGGCGAATCCTCGGTGATCGGCACGGTCTCGGGTTCGCCGTAGGTGGCCGCGGTCGAGGAGAACACCAACCTGGGCACTGCGTGCTCGGCCATGGCGTCCAGCAGGGCGCGGGTGCCGGTGACGTTCGTCCGCCAGTACGGCGACGGCTCGACCACGGACTCGCCGACCAGTGACCTGGCGGCGAAGTGCAGCACCGCATCGAATCCACCGCCGGCCAGAACGTCGGCGCAGCCGGTGATGTCGCGCGGGACCAAGGTTGCACCGGGTGGCACCGAGTCGGCGTGCCCGGTGGAGCAGTCGTCCAGCACGACCACCTGGTGGCCCTGGACCAGCAACAGGCGGGTGACCACGGATCCGATGTAGCCGGCGCCACCGACGACGAGCGCCTTCATCGGGCCACCCCGCCCACGGTGTCGGTGCCGGGTACCCACACGTCGCGCAGCCGCTGGGCGGCCGCCTCGGGGGTGATGTCGTTGACGAAGGCGCCCATCGCGGACTCCGACCCGGCCAGATACTTGATCTTGCCCTCGGCCCGGCGGATGGTGAGCACCTCCAGATGCAGCCAGTAGTCCTGCGGATCGGTGTGGACCGGTGCCTGATGCACCCCGGTGATCGCCGGGAGGGAGTCGTCGAACAGACCCTCCATGCGCCGGATCACCTCCAGGTACAGCACGGCCAGGGCGTCGCGCCGGGCGTCGTCCAACCCGGTGAGGTCGCGGACCTGCACGCGCGGGTACAGGTGGACCTCGACCGGCCACCGGGCGGCGAACGGCACGAACGCCACCCAGTGCTCGTTCTGCGCGACGATCCTGGATCCGTCGGCGATCTCGCCGGCCAGCAGATCGGCGAACAGGTTGCCGCCGGTCCGTTCCCGGTAGTGCCGCGCCGAGCGGATCGCGGCGGCGGTCTTCGGCGTGGCGAAGGGGTAGCCGTAGATCTGGCCGTGCGGGTGAGCCAGAGTGACACCGATCTCCACGCCGCGGTTCTCGAAGCAGAAGACCTGCTCCACACCGTCCTGGGCGGACAACGCGGCCGTGCGATCCGCCCACGCCTCGATGACCGTGCGCATCCGCCGCGGCGGCAGGGCCGACAGCACGCAGTGGTGGTCGGAGGTGAAGCAGACGACCTCGCATCGCCCATTGCCCGGCCGGGTCTGGAACAGCCCGGCCGCTGGGTCGCTGATCGCGGCGATCTCCCCGGTCCCGGCGAACGACGGGAACCGATTCTCGAAGACCACGACGTCATAGGACGGAGAGGGGATCTCGCTCTGATTGGTCGCGGTCGACGGGCACAGCGGGCAGGCGTTCGCCGGCGGATGGTACGTGCGCGTCTGCCGGTGCCCGGCGATGCCGACCCATTCGTCCAGCAGCGCGTCGTACCGGACCTGCGATCCGGGCACGACCTCGGGCAGGTCTCGCGGGTCGACCAGGATCCGGTCCGGGTGCGCGGTCTCGTCGAAGTACAGCAGTTCGCGGCCGTCGGCCATCCGGGCGACGGACCGGGTCACCGGGGCGAACGGGGAAGGGGAAGTCACGAGTGTCATCCTCCGGGACGCTGGGCAATAAGTCAACAGATATGAACAGGAACGCGCGTATTCATGTTCGATTGTGAGCGGATGTGCGTCATTGCTCGGGGGTCGCCCGCCGGTACCAGAGCAGGGTGGTCAGGGTGACCGGCACGTCCCGCTCATCCGGACCCTGGATCCGGGTGCCGTCCGGGGCGATCCAGGTCCCCTCGGGGAATCGCACCCGGCGTGAGGTCGCCGCCGGCCGGACCACGGGGGCCACGAGAATCCTTCCGCCGAGCGTGAACTGGTCGGCGATCCATGGTTCTGCGGACCGGTCGTAGTTCAGCGGCCGGAGGATCGGCTCCCCGGTGCGGGCCGCGTCGTCGACCATCGCCAGCAGATCCGGCAGCAGCGACCGGCGCAGCGCGACCGAGTCCCGGACGGCGGACAGGTGAGCGGCGTCCAGCACCCGGGTGGGGTCCAGCGAGAACTGCATCATCGGATGGAGCGCGGCCAGCTGCGCGTAGCGAACGAACAGCTCCTGGTCGACGCCGGCGGTGGCGAGTGCGAGTTCACCGCCGCCGATCATGTCCGGACACCCGAAAGGATGACCGATCAGGCCCTGGGCGATGGACTCGGGAATCAGGGACGCCAGCCCGTGGCCGTCCCAGGTGGCCGGCTTGTCGTGCAGCCGCTGGGCCAGCGGCCGGCCGCCCATCTTCCAGCAGGCCCGGAACTCGTTGAGCGGGAAGCTGGATCCCAGTTCGGCCCAGGCCTGGCAGTGGCCGGTGGGGCCGGCCATCGCAAAGGACACATCGTCGGCCCGGTAGTGGCGCAGGTCGCCGGCGTCGAACTTGAAGCCGTCGACGCCGTGACGCTGCTGCAGGTCCCTGAGCTCGCCGGTCAGCCAGGCGATCGCCTCGGGATGGGTGAGGTCCAGGATCGCGCTGTCGCCGTTCCACCAGTTCCGGACGGCGACCCGGCCGTCGGGCCGGCGCACCAGCAGGCCGCGCGACTGCAGTGCCCGCCGGGTCGCGCTGTCCGGGCTGACGAACGGCACCACCCACAGCATGACCGCGCATCCCCAGTCGTGCAGGCGGTCGATCATGGCGGACGGGTCGGGGAAGGCGACGGGATCGAAGCGCCAGACACCGTAGTCCTGGCTCCACCGGTCGTCGATCATCACGACGCCGGGCGGGAATCCCGCGTCGAGCAGGCCCCGCACGTAGTCCAGAACGCCCTGTTGGGTGGGGGTGTAGGGCAGTTCCATCCAGGTGTTGTACTGCGGGCCGCGGAACAGGGCGGCGTCGGGCGCGCGGCCCGACGGGGGGAAGTGGCGGGCGGCGGCGGCCCGGAACGCCCCCGCCAGCGAGGGGGTCGTGCCCGCGCCGATCTCGACGTCCATCCCCTGCAGCGACAGCCGGCCCCGGGTGACGGTGAACGCGAATGGCTCGGCCGACCAGACGTAGCGGCCCCGATCCGACAGCAGCAGCGGGGCGGACTGGTTCGCGCCGGCGGAGGGATCCTCGGCGTCTCCGGCGTTCACCCCCAGATCCCGGTGGTGGACGGCCGAACCGAAGGGCATCAGGGTCCCATCGGCGACCGCGCCGCCCCACCATCGCTCGCCGTGCACCAGCGCGATCTCGATCGTCCGCCGCGGCGGGCGCACGGCGGCGGACGCGGCGGTGGACACGGCGTCGGCCACGGCGGCCGGGTCAGACCCGGCGGGCATGGAGCAGGAGCAGTTGCTCGGGCAGCAGCTCGGGCCACTGGACGCCGGCGTGGCCCAGCACGGCGCCGGTGAGCCGGATCCCGGTGGTCAACCAGGGGGGCAGGCGGTGGTTGTTGCCCTGGGGTCGGTGCCCGTCCTCGTCCTGGATCATGTCGCCGGGCGGCAGCAGCGCGAGGTCGTAGAGCGCGTCCGGGTCCAGGCCCGGCAGCACCAGGCGGCCGGTCGGCGCGCTGTCCGCCGTGGCCACGGCGGCGACGCTGATCACGGCCTCCGACCGGTCGTCGGCGATGACCCCGTGGACCAGGAGGGAGGGATCGACGTCGTCGAACCGGACCACCCGGCCGCCGTGCAGCAGCGGCCGCAGTCGCTTGTGCAGCGCCACCCAGTCGGCGATCTCCGCGCGTTCGGTCGCGGACAACCGGGCCAGGTTGGCCTCGATGCCCATGTGCCCGAACAGTGCGGTGCCCGCCCGGAAGGACAGGTTGTGGCGACGGCCGGTGGTGTGCGCCCGGTCCGTGCCGATGTGCGCACCGATCAGCTCGGGAGGCAGCAGCAATCCGGTGTAGCGCTGGATCGTCTGCCGCTCGAGCGCATCGATGCAGTCGCTGGCCCAGACCCGGTCGGTGCGCTGCAGGACCTCGAGGTCGATCCGCCCGCCGCCGGAGGAGCAGGATTCGATCTCCAGGCGGGGGTGTCGCCGGCGCAGCTCGTCCATCAGCCGGTAGACCGCCAGTGTCTGCTCGTGCACCGCGGGCCGGCCGTCGGCGCGGTGCCCGGCGTCGATCAGGTCCCGGTTGTGGTCCCACTTGAGGTAGCTGATGCGGTATTCGCGCAGCAGGGCGTCCAGGCTGCCGAGGATGTGGTCGAACGCGTCGGGGTTGGCCAGGTCGAGGACCTGCTGGTGGCGGGACTCGACGGGCAGCCGACCACCGGTGGCCAGGATCCAGTCCGGATGGGCCCGCGCGACGTGGGAATCCGGGTTGATCATCTCCGGCTCCACCCAGAGCCCGAACTGCATGCCCAGGCTCGTCACCCGGTCGACCAGGGGATGCAATCCTCGGGGCCACACGTCGGGGTCGACCTGCCAGTCGCCCAGGCCGGCGTGATCGTCGCGCCGGCCGACGAACCACCCGTCGTCCAGCACGTAACGTTCCACCCCTACGGCGGCCGCGTGGTCGGCCAGATCCAGCAGGGTCGGCAGATCCATGTCGAAATACACCGATTCCCAGGTGTTCAGGATGACCGGCCGCGGGGTGGCCGGATGACCGGGCCGATCGCGCAGGAACCGGTGGAAGCGGCCGGCGACCGCGTCCAGACCCGTCCCGTAGGAGCCGTAGATCCAGGGTGAGGTGTAGGAATCGCCCGGTCCGAGCGCGACCTCGCCGGGCAGCAGCAGTTCACCGCCGGCCAGCAGGGCGTGGCCGTTGGGCGTGCGTTCGGCGACGGTGCGGTGGTTGCCGCTCCAGGCGGTGTGGACCGCCCACACCTCGCCGTGCCCGAAACCGAAGCCTGGCGTGCCTGCGGCCAGCAGCACCGTGGCATCGGAACCGGTGCGGCCGCGCCGGTTGTCCCGGACCCAGCTGCCGACGTCGAACGCCCGGCGCTGCGGGTGCCGTTCGCGCAGATGGCGTCCGGTGAAGTCGAGCAGCTCGGCAGCCCGCCGGGGGACGGGCAGCGACAGCGTCAGTCCGTCGAGGGTGTACGGCCGGTCCGGGTCGGCGTCGGCGGACCCGGTGACGGTGGCCTTCATGCGCAGGACGCCGCTGCGCAGGAGCTCGAGGACGAGCCCGAGCTCCAGCCGGGCGGCCTCGTCGACCGCCTGGACCGTGACCCGCTGGGTTCCGTCGAGATCCACCCGGGTCGCGACGCTGCGGACGACGAACAGGGTCGACCAGTCCGCGCCCCCTCGATGACCGATCAGGCCGGGCAGTCCCATCCAGCCGGTGGCGTGCTCGGCCAGGACGGAGGGGGTGATCGGCCGATCGGGCACATTGCTGACCACCGCCTGCACGTCCGCGCGGACGATGGCCTGCAGGGTGGCGGCATCCAGATCGCCCAGATCGGCCCCCCAGTGCACGACCCGCGGCAGCCGCGGCCCGTCGCAGTCCAGGACGATGCTGACGCCGGCGGCGCGCAGGTGGCGCACGGCCGAGCCGGGATGGGCGATGGTGGCGAGGGGGGACCCGGCCGACACGTCGATGGTGGGTGGTGCGGATGGTGGCGTCATGTGGGTCCTTCGGAGATGGTCGGTGAGTGGATCAACGGGTCAGGTGGTCGTCGATGGCGACCAGCGCCGCGCCGCGCGCCCATTCGGTGAAGGGCAGCGGCCGGACGTCGAGCCGGACGGGCGGGACGGTCGGGTGGAGCACCTCGGCGATCCCGCGGTGCAGCGGGGCGTCGAGCAGATCGAACAGGGCCGCACCTTCGCCGGCCAGCACGACCCGCTCGGGATTCGTGACGTTGCAGATGGTTCCGATGAGGCAACCCATCGCGTACCCGGCATCGGCGAGCACTGCGCGGGCCACGCGGTCGCCGCGGGCGGCCAGGTCGGCGACCGCGGCCAGATCGCGGACCTCGGCGTGGTCGTGCACGGCGGCCAGGATCGCCGCCGTGGTGGCGAATCCGCTGACGCAGCCGCGATGTCCGCGGTGGCAGATCGGCCCGTCGTCCCGGATCCGCAGGTGGTTGACCGCACCGCTCACGCCGCCGGGACCGACGAGCAGCCGGTGGTCCAGGATCAGACCGCAGCCGACGCCGGCCCCGAACGTCACCGTCGCCAGCGACGCGACCGGGCCCGCGGACCAGTGCTGGGCGACGGTCAGCGCCCGTAGATCGTTCTCCACGCTGACCGGGCAGGCCGACCGTCCGGCGAGGAGTTCGCCGAAGTCGAGATCCCGCCAGCCGAGGAACGGGGAGTCCACGATGTGCCCACGGGCTCGCAGGACCGCGCCGGCCACCCCCACCCCGATCCGGGCCGGTCGACGGTGCGGCGTCAGATGGTTCACTTGGTCAAGAATGACGGTGCAGACGGCGTCGACGTCGGTCCCGGGCAGGGATGCCTCGGCGTGGTCGGTGACCGCACCCGACAGGTCGGTCACCACGACATGACAGCTCTGTCCGGTCAGCTTGACCCCGGCGAACGAGCACCAGTCGGGGTCCACCGACAGCGGGTGGGATCGACGCCCCGGTGACGTGCGGACGAGCCCGTCGCCCTCCCGCAGCAGGCCGATCTCCAGGAGAGGAGTGGCGATCTTGGTCAACGCGCCGCGGCTGAGCGAGAGCCGCCGGGCCAACTCCGATCGCGCCATCGGCCCGTGTCGCAGCAGGAGCCGGACGACCTGGCGGGACGACTCCCCGATCGTGGGCAGGACACCGGTGGCCGTCGAGCGCATACGGTGACGGTAGGGCAGTAACTGTCAGACGTAAACAATATTGGCGAGTTGGACAAGTGTGATCCAGGTCACATCAACGCTCGGCTTTGATACACCTGGTCAACCAATGATCGACACCTCGGGCGCGATGATCCGTCAGGTCGGCCGGCCCGCCACCACGCCCCCGGGGCGGGCGGGGCAGGCCGGCCCGGTCCCCGCGCCGGTCCGCAGGTTCGCGAGAAACCCTGCACGTCAACGATTCCACTGAATCCCCAGCATGTCCCGAGAGGTTCTTGCCCTTCGAGACCTTCTTGTTATTGACGCCACCGCAGGGATGTGGTTCCATCCACTTAGTAACCAAGCGCAACTATGAATGAGCTCACCGACGAGATGCTGGAGGCATTCGACGTGGACCTACTGCATCTGTCCGCCGGGGGAGTGTCGGTCGTCCTCGACACGGCCGGTGGAGGTCTTCCCGCGGTGCTGCACTGGGGTGCAGAGCTCGGGTCGCCGGAGCCGGCCGACCTCGCGCAGCTCCGGCTCGCCGCGCAGGCGCCGTTCGGCGACAGCCGGATCGACGTCCCCGAGCGGGTCAGCGTTCTGCCGACTCCGGCCGAGGGTTGGGTCGGGCGCCCCGGCGTCACGGGAAGCAGCGCGGGACAAGCATTCTCACCGATGTTCACGGTCGTCGCCGTTGAGCCGGTGGCCGCGGATGCCGTGGTCGCCGCCGGTCACCGGTTCCGGGCGGCGGACGCCACCGCCGAACTGGCGCTGGTGCTGGAGATCCGCTTGACCCATTCCGGCCTGCTGCAGACCAGGGCGGCCCTGACGAACGAGGGGTCATCGACCTACCAGCTGGACGGACTGGTGATGGCGCTCCCGCTCCCGACCCGGGCGGCCGAGCTGTTCGACCTGACCGGTCGGCACGCCCGCGAGCGGGCTCCGCAGCGGGCGGACTTCACGGTCGGCATCCACGCGCGGGAATCGCGCCAGGGCCGGCCCGGCCTGGACTCGCCGTTCCTGCTGGCCGCCGGGACGGCCGGATTCGGCTGGGAACGGGGCCAGGTGTGGGGCGTGCACGTCGGGTGGTCGGGCAATCAGGTCAGTTACGCGGAACGGATGTACAACGGCCAGCGGTTGCTGGGGGGCGGCGAGTTGCTCCTGCCCGGTGAGGTACAGCTCGCCCCCGGTGAGACCTACACCTCGCCCTGGCTCCACGCCGCGTTCGGGGCCGGGCTCAACGGCGTCAGCCGGGCCTTCCATCATTACCTGCGGTCACGGCCGCAGCATCCGCGGACGCCGCGGCCGGTGGTGGCGAACACCTGGGAGGCCAGCTATTTCGACCACGATCTGACCAAGCTCTCCGCCCTGGCCGAGCGGGCGGCCGAGGCCGGCGCCGAGCGGTTCGTGCTGGACGACGGCTGGTTCCTGGGCCGCCGGGACGACACCTCCGGCCTCGGGGACTGGACCGTGGATCCGGCGGTCTGGCCGAATGGACTGAAGCCGCTGATCGACCGGGTCGACGAGCTGGGCATGCAGTTCGGCCTGTGGGTCGAGCCGGAGATGATCAATCTCGATTCGGAGCTGGCCCGGGCGCACCCGGAGTGGATCTTCCGCGCGGGCGGGCGGGCAGGCATCGCCACCCGGCAGCAGTACGTGCTGGACCTGGGCCATCCGGAGGCGTACGCGTACATCGCGGACTGCTTGCACGCCCTGCTCGACGAGTACGACATCGGCTACCTCAAGTGGGATCACAACCGCATGGTGGTCGAGGCCGGCCACTGGCCGACCGGCGTGCCCGGGGTCCACCGGCACACCCGCGCGGTCTACCGGCTGATGGACGAGTTGCGCGCGCGGCATCCCGGTCTCGAGATCGAATCGTGCGCGGGTGGTGGCGGCCGGATCGACCTGGGCATTCTCGATCGCACCGACCGGGTCTGGCCCAGCGACTGCCTGGATGCGCTGGAACGCCAGCAGATCCAGCGCTACACGCAGCTTCTGGTCCCGCCGGAGCTCATGGGCACGCACCTCGGCGACGCCGAAGCGCACACCACGCGCCGCCGCCACCACATCGCCTTCCGCGCCGCGACCGCGGTGTGGGGGCACATGGGCATCGAGTGGGACCTCACCGCCGCCAGCCCCGGCAAGCGGGCCGAGGTGCGCCGGTGGGTCGATCTGCACAAGTCCCTGCGGCCGCTGCTGCACTCCGGTGACGTCGTCGTCGGTGATCACCCGGATCCCGCCCTGTGGGTGAACGGGGTCGTCGCCCAGGACCGTTCCGAGGCGATCTTCGGTATCACCGCGGTCGATCGATCCGTCACCTTCCCGCTCGGCCGGGTCTGCCTGCCCGGCCTGGCCGCCGACCGGCACTACGAGGTGCGGCCGTTGCCGCCGGCCGACGCCTTCCCCGGGGCGCGCCAGTTCCCGGGCTGGTGGACCACCGGAGTCACGCTGTCCGGCCGGGCGCTGGCCGAGGTCGGGCTGCAGGTCCCGGCGATGTTCCCCGATTGCACCCACATCATCCGCGCCCGCGCCGTGCCCGCGGCGCCGGTCACAAAGGAGTGAACGCCATGACCGCGATTCCCGCCCCCATCGGCGGAGGTCCGACGTGACCACCACCGGCGCGACCCCCACCACGGTCGCTGCACCCGCGAAGAATGGCCGGGGCATCGGCGATCTGAAGATCGCGCTGGTGTTCATCCTGCCGTGCCTGATCGGGTTCGGGCTCTTCTTCCTCTGGCCGACCGTCCGGGGCTTCTACCTCAGCTTCACCAACTACGACGGCGGCAACCGGCCCGGCAAGTGGATCGGCCTGGCCAACTACCAGCAGATGCTCAACGACCCCGTGCTGGCCAAATCCCTGCTGGTCACGCTCGAATACGTCGTGATCAACATCGTCGTCCAGACCGTCCTGGCGCTGATGATCGCGCTGCTGATGCAGCGGGTCGTCACCTCGACCCTGTCCCGCGGCACGCTCCTGACCCCGTACTTCATCGCCCCGGTGATCGCCGCCCTGGTGTGGTTCTGGATGCTCGACCCGAACCTGGGCATCGTCAACGTCTTCCTGGAAAAGATCGGGATCGGGAGCATTTCGTTCTTCGGCAGCAGCCAGTGGGTGATCCCGACCATCGCGATGGTGAACGTCTGGAAGTACATGGGCTACACCGCGCTGCTCATCTTCGCCGGGCTGCAGACCATCCCGAGCAGCGTGTACGAGGCCGCGTCGCTGGACGGCGCGGGCGAGGTCAAGCAGTTCTTCACGATCACCCTGCCGCTCCTGCGTCCGGTCATCGTGCTGGTGCTCATCACGTCGGTCACCGGGTCGTTCCAGGTCTTCGACACCGTCGCGGTCACCAGCAAGGGCGGCCCGGCGAACGCGTCCAACGTCATCCAGTACTACATCGTCGACCAGGCGTTCAACCGCAGCCACTTCGGTTACGGGTCGGCCATTTCCGTCCTGCTGTTCGTCATCCTGGTCGTCGTCGCGCTCATCCAGTTCAAGGCGCTGCGCGGCCGCGAGTCGGACCTGGCCTAGGAGCGACCGATGACCTCACACAACCCGCCGGTGTCCCTCGAGGCACTCGACGAGCACGACGACAACCTGCACGGCGGCCACCCCGAGCAGAAGGAGGGGCGCTCGTTCTCCTGGGGCCGGCTGTTCGTCTGGATCGTCGCCATCGGCTTCATGGCCGTCACCCTCTTCCCGTTCTACTGGATGATCCGGACGGCGTTCTCCAACGGCGCCCTGCTGTCCACCGAGCCGGGCAACCTGCTGCCGGTCGACCCGACCCTGGGGGCGTTCAAGCGGGTGCTGGGCCTGGGCACGGTCGAACAGGCCCAGGCCGAGGGCGGCTCCGGTGCCTCGGTGAACTTCTGGCTCGCGCTGCGGAACTCGATCATCATCGCCACCACCGTGACCACCGGCCAGACCCTGTTCTGCGCGATGTCGGCCTACGCCTTCTCCCGGCTGCAGTGGCCGGGCCGCGACGTGGTGTTCGGCGTGTTCCTGGCTGCCCTGTTCGTGCCGCCGATCTTCACCAGCCTGCCGAACTTCATCCTGATGAACAACCTGGGCCTGCTGAACACGTTGCCCGGCATCATCCTGCCGACGCTGTTCATGACGCCGTTCGCGGTCTTCTTCCTCCGGCAGTTCTTCCTCGGGCTGAGCCGGGAGGTGGAGGAGGCGGCCAAGATCGACGGAGCCGGGAACTTCCGCATCTTCTTCCGGCTGATCGTGCCGATGAGCGCGGCCCCGATCACCACGCTGGCCATCCTGACCTTCATCAACACGTGGAACGACTACCTGTGGCCGCTGCTGATCGCCCGGGACGAGAAGGCGCAGACCCTCATCCTGGCCCTGGGCATCTTCCGCTCGCAGACCCCCGGTGGTTCGCCGGACTGGCCTGGCCTGATGGCCATGACCCTGCTGGCCGCCCTGCCGATCGTCGTCCTGTTCATCATCTTCGGCCGGCGGGTGGTCAACTCCATCCAGTTCTCCGGCATCAAGTAGTCCTCGGCATCACCCGGCCCGCATCATCCGACCCGGCATCCCCGATGCCGCGCCGGGGCGGCGTCGCCGTTCCTGCGGTCCCGTGACCGCCCCTCACCGGCCGTCAGGCCACCCATCCGGGTCGAACCGACCCATCGTGGCCGCAAGGCCCAGAAAGGAAGCATCTCGATGACGAGAACCCGTGCGGCACGGTCGGCGTGGATCGCCGGTACCGCCGCCCTGGCCATGATCCTGACGGCCTGTGGCGGGAGCAGCGACAGCGGCAGCGCCGGCGTCTCGGTCGGTGGCGGCGCCACCGCGACCGCGGTGAGCGGCGACGTCTCCGGCTCCATCGACTACTGGCTCTGGGACTCCAACCAGCTGCCGGCCTACCAGGAGTGCGCCGACGCGTTCAGCAAGAAGTACCCGGACGCGAAGGTCACCATCACCCAGTACGGGTGGGACGACTACTGGGCCAAGATCAACAACGGCTTCACCTCCGGTACCGGGCCGGACGTCTTCACCAATCACCTGTCCAAGTACCCGGAGTTCGTGAACAAGCAGTACATCCTGAACCTGTCCGAGGCCCTGAAGGCCGACGGCGCGGACAAGGACATCTACCAGCCCGGCCTGCTGAGCCTGTGGACCGCCCAGGACGGCGGGATCTACGGTCTGCCCAAGGACTTCGACACCATCGGCCTTTTCTACAACGAGGACATGGTCACCGCCGCCGGATACACCGACGCGGACCTGCAGGACCTGACGTGGAACACCACCGACGGCGGCAGTTTCGAGAAGTTCGTCGCCCACATGACGATCGACGCCAACGGCGTCCGCGGTGACGAGCCGGGCTTCGACAAGACGAATGTCAAGACCTACGGGTTCGGCCAGGAGAACGTGACCGACGGCAACGGGCAGACCCAGTGGAGCCCGTTCACCGGCAGCAACGGATGGACGTACACGGACAAGAACCCATGGGGAACCCAGTTCAACTACGGCGACGAGAAGTTCAACCAGGCGCTGACCTTCTACAAGTCGCTGTCGGAGAAGGGTTACTCGCCGACCCTGGACAAGACCGTCGGGGTGGACACCGGGGCCCAGCTGGCCGCCGGCACCTTCGCCACCGTGTTCGAGGGCGACTGGAACACCAGCAGCTACCTGGGCAAGGGCGTCGACCTGAAGATCGCGCCGACCCCGATCGGCCCGAGCGGCCAGCGGGCCTCCATGTTCAACGGCCTGGCCGACTCGGTGAACGCCGAAAGCAAGAACCAGGCGGTCGCGGTGAAGTGGGTCGAGTTCACCGGATCTCAGGAGTGCCAGGACCTCGTCGCGGCCAAGGCGGTCGTGTTCCCGGCCATTCCGGCGTCCACCGACAAGGCCGAGGCCGCGTTCAAGGCCAAGGGCGTTGACATGTCCGGCTTCCTGGTCCAGGTCAAGGACAAGACGACGTTCCTGTTCCCGATCACCGACCACGCCGCCGACGTCACCGCGATCATGGCCCCGGCCCTGCAGGCCTACCTCGGTGGCCAGGCCGACATCTCCTCCTTCAAGGACGCGAACGACCAGGTGAACGCCCTGTTCCAGTAGCGAGCAGGACGTCGGCGTCGCGGTGCGGGCGCTCGCCCATGCCGAGGCCGGGACGACCAGTCGCTGGTCGCCCCGGCCTCGATGGCGCGGGCGAGGTGTCGTTCTTCCAGTTCGCCCTCAATGACTTCGATGTCGTTCAGTCCGAGGGTGGCGCGCTGAGCGGAGGCCTCGTCATGGGTGAACGATGGTCGGCGTGTGCGGCCAGAAGCCGACCACCACGCAGGAAGAGGTCGTTCGTTGGATCCGGTCGAGGGGCGGCGTCGCGATCGCAATGCCCGGGATCGACCCGCAGATCGAGAAGGCGAGGGAAGCGATCATCCCGCTGGCCCGGATCGGCGGGCCCACGGACCGCATGGAACGGGGCACGGTCGCCGCCACCACCCCTCCGGACGGTGGCGACGCGGCATCACCCACTGGCCGGCGCCGTGGGTTGATCAGCAGGCCGGGGTGCCGGACACCTCGTAGGGTCACCACGATGACATCTCTTGCATTCGTCGCCAACGCCGTCGACGGCACGGTGTCGACCTTCCTGCTCGATGACGGAGCCCTCCGGCGGGTGGCCGTCAGCGAGATCGGGCCGGGCTGTTCCGCGGTGGTGGTGGACGCGGACCGTCGCCAGGTGCACGTGGCCGTCAAGGGCGATCAACCGGCGATCGTCACCGGCCGGATCCACCGCGACGGCCGACTGGAGCCGACGTCGCGCCGCGACGTGGAATCGTCTCTGAGCTACCTCGCCCTGACACCGGATGGACGGACGCTCCTGGGCGCCTCCTACGGGGGCGGTTTCGGGATCTCCCTGCCGGTCCACGACTCGGGTGTCGGTGACGTCGTCTCCCGGATTGCCCACCCGAACATGCATTCCTGCGCGGTCGGGCCCGAGGGAACGACCGCGTACTTCGTCTCCCTCGGGGCCGACCTCATTGCGCAGTGTGCCTTGGCCGGCGCCACCCTGACCCCGCTGGATCCGCCGACCGTGGCGGCGCCCGCCGGGAGCGGACCGCGCCACCTCGTGCTCACCCGCGACGGCACGAACATGTACGTGATGACCGAGTTCTCCGGCGAGGTCTTGCACTATCGGCGGGCGCCGGACGGCAGGCTCACCCTGGCCGGGCAGGCTGCGGCGTCCGTCCCGGGACGTGGATTGCGGCCCAGCCGACTCGGGGCGGATCCGGTTGCCGGCCATCTCATCTGGGGTGCCGATCTGCATCTGTCACCGGACGGGAAGGCGTGCTGGGCGAGCGAGCGCTCCGAGTCGACCCTGGCCACGGTGCCGATCGCAGCGGATGGGACACCGCGCCCCGCCGAACGGTTCACCCCGGCCGAACGACAGCCCCGCGGGTTCGCGGTTTCCCCGGACGGCCGGCATCTGCTGTGCACCGGGGAAAAATCGACGACGGTGTCCCTCTTTCGGACGGAACCCGACGGTGGCCTCGTCCTCCGCCAGCAGGCCGAGACCGGTCGCGGCGCGAACTGGGTGCGGTTCATGTCGGCGTGAAACCGTTCCGGGACCGGGCTGTCCGGAGGAGCCTGATGTGGGCGTCGGCGGGCCGCGCTCTGAGCTGCCCTCGCGCGGAATCGGTCGGTGTCCGTCGGTAGGACCGAGGCCACCACGAATGTCGACCCGGGCACGGTGCGGCCGGCCGGCATGGTTCAGCGCCGCTTCGCCGCGCCGGTACCGGACCGTCATGGGAGGCCGACGCGTCACCTGGGTCAGCCACCCGGTCGGGTGCTGTCCTTCGGGTCGGGGACCGATAGCGACGCCCGAGGCATCGTGGCCGGAGACCGGGACTGCGCGGACTGGGTCCTGAGCGGCCAGTGGAGTTCACGCCGGAGAGGAACATGCCGGACCACCAAAGTGCGCCATCAGGGACTCGAACCCCGAACCCGCTGATTAAGAGACATTCCCGCACTGTCTTCGGTTGTCTGGCAACGTCTCTGACGTGCTGCGATGTGTTTGCTCCGGTCTGCCAACGTGTGCCGTCGGCCGGGGACGTAGGTGTCAACCGTAGGTGTCAGATTCCTCCCGCTCGGTGCCTGTCGTTGGCCCGCGTCCGGCGCTGTCCGTCAGGGTCTCCTGTCTGTCGGCGTCTGTCTTCGTCTGCCGCAGATGCGCTGTGGTTGAGCGGCTCTCGCCCCGCTCGCCCGCAGATCTGCATCCCTCAGTGTGCTCCCGGCCGGCGAGTTGCTCAAGGCCTGGGCGGCGGTCATGTCGGTCGATGAGCGCGACACTGACCGGAACGCCGGTGAGCGCAGCGGGCGGTCGCGGCTGGTCCCCCTGCTGGCCCAGGTCGCCGACGAGGGCTGGGGGAGTGAGGCGGGCCGGCGGGCGATCGGCATCATGCGGGTCGCGTGCCGGCGGGAGGCGGCCGAGTGGACCCGGACGGCGGGTTGGCTGACCGACGAGGGCCTGTCGGTGGTGTGGGAGCAGATGGATCGGCTGGTCCGCACGGGCCGGTTCGCCGACGGCCCCGGGCTGCTTCGGATCGCGGCCCGCCGCGCCTACGCGGCGGAGGCGGCCGCGGCGATGACCGGGTTGGGATCGGCGTCGACCCGAGGGTTGATCGGCGCGGTTCGCCGCGCCGACATCCAGGAGGTGCGGCAGCTGGCCGACGAACCCGAAGCCGCGCCGGGTGAGCCCGAGGCGCCGACGGCGCCGCCGTGGATGCGGATCCTGGCCGCCGTGCTGGCGCGGGAGGGCTGGGCCTGGCCGATCGCCCCGCTGCACGCGGTGATGGCGTCGGCCGCGGGCGCGGCGAGCACGTCCCGGCGGTGCCGGTCGACGATGGCATCGCATGGAACGGGGGTGCCGGCGGCGACGTGGTCGGCGCTGGAGCTGCTCACGCTGGGTTCGGGGCCGGGGTGTCGACCGGAGGCGAGGACGACCGGTGTCGCGGTGCAGATCGACCTGGCCGGTGCGGCCGGCGTGCTGGGTAATCGGGACTTGATGCGGATCGTGCGGGCGGCGGTCGCCGGCCGTACGGTGCGTACCGGGCGTCGGCGGGCCGCCTGATGGTCGAGCTCCATTCTGTCGCGGGGCCGTCCGCGGCGACGAACGATCCCGAGGTCGACCCCGACGACCGGGTGGCGGTTTTCGAGTTGTCGCCGGCGAGCGCCGAGCAGGTCACGATCCAGATCCGGTCGTTGATGGAACGGGCGTGGGAGTACATCGCGATCGCCTACCAGGGCCGCGCCCACCTCGCTCTGGGCTACCCGAGCTGGGACGAGTACGTCGACGACCGCCTCGGTGACCTGCGGTTGACCGTGCCGCGGGAGCAGCGGGGCGCGGTGGTGCAGTCCCTGTCGAAGGCACAGATGTCGTTGCGGGCGATCGCGAAGGTTCTCGGCGTCAGCGTGGCAACGGCCTACCGCGACCTGGCGTCGGGCGGCTCCGAGAGTCCCGACGCGGGCGAGTCCGCGCCGATCGCGGTGAAGGGCCGGGACGGCAAGGAGTACCCCAACCGCCGGAAGATCGAGGTGCGCGCGTGCGCGATCTGCGGTGATGCCCACGAGGCGGACATCGACGAATGCCCATGGGACCTGTTCGCCCAAGGGCTGGGACCCCGACCGGACTCGGGTGGTCGACAGGACGACGAGCAGTCAGACCAGGAGGTTCCGTCGGTGACGAACCACGATGACTGTTCGCCCGATGGGCTCGCACCCTCGCAGGTACTCGGGTCGAGCGTGGTCGACGATGTCACGCGAGCCGTGTGCGTCATCGAGGAGCTGTCGGGTCTGCCGGAACTCGTCGACGAGATCGAGGCCGTCGCAGCGTCGTGGGGAATGGTCGCGTCGCATCCTGACCTGGTGAACCGGGTCCGGGAACTGATCGAACACATCCGCCTGCATGTCGAAGTGATCGCCGGCTTGGTGAGTCGGCTTGAGCGGGTTGCTGGCTCCGGATGACCGCCGGGGGTTGCCGGGCAAGCCGGGCACCTTTGGGCGCAGTCAGCTCGGGCCGCCGGGTCTGCGGTCCGGCAGAGGCTGGTTGCGTTCCCGGAGTTTGGATGCCCACGCGAGGAGCCGCGACTTGACGGCGAGGAACGCGTCTTGGCCGACTCCGTAGACCGCTGCTTCACTCGGCAGATAGGTTGCGACGCGCGACAATTGCTCGGTGAACATGCCGATACCGAATCCATCGTCGTGTTCCCGTCCGAGCTCCAGCAGCACATCGTCGGGCCACCGGCCGGACGACCGGATGGAGTCCAGATCGAGGAAGTCCCAGATCTCGCCGCGGGAGTACGCGGCTGACAGCTTGCCGGCGACGGCATCGCGTTCCGGACAGCACGGGGCCGATCGCCAGATGGACGGGTGGTTCGGACCGCCAGTTGAGCGCGATATCGATGTCCAGGATCTGACCGCGACCGTTGGTGACGCGGAGGCGGGCGAACTGGTCGAAGATCCGGAGTCGATCCACCGTGTAGTCCGCGCCCGTGAGGGCGTCCTGGGCGCGTCGAACGATGGCGGCGAACTGGTCGACCGTGGTCAGCGGTGGTCCGAAGAGATCGACGTCTGCGGTCGTTCGATCGGTCAGCGCGTGCTCGCGGATGGCTCCCGCACCCGCGAGCGCGAAACCGTCGGCACCGATCACGTTCACGTTCGGCCAGGTCCAGCAGTTGGCCGCGGTCGCCGCCGGCCTGCTGGCCGGGTTCGCGGCGCTGGTGCCGTTGCTGTCCGGCGCGACCGGACACCGGGACGCGGTGACGTGGGTGGACGTCGACGACACCATGCGCCAGACCCATGGCTACGCCAAGCAGGGCGTGGCCTACGGCTACAACAAGGTGAAAGGGTTGAATGCGCTGCTCGCGGTGGCCTCGACCCGGGTCAACGCCCCGGTCGTCGTCGGGCAGGGTGATCCGGTGCCGGTTGGACTCGGCGTTCTACACGCGCAAGGTCGTCGCCGCGGTCCTGCGGAGCAAGGCGCAGTTCTCGACCACCGCGCGGATGGACAAGGCGGTCGAGAAGGCGATCGCGTCGATCCCGGAGAAGGCGTGGATCTCGATCAAGTACCCGAAGGCGATCTTCGACGAACAGCAGCAGCGGTGGATCTCCGACGCGCAGGTCGCCGAGACCACCTACACCGCTTCCAGGTCCCTGTCCCGCAAGCATCACATCAAGGCCCGGCTGATCGTGCGATGGGTCAAACGCCTCAACCCGGCCACCGCCGGCGAAGGGCAGACGAGCTTGTTCAAGGCGTATCGCTACCACGCGATGTTCACCAACTCGCCCGCGCCGATGCTCCTCGCCGAGGCCGAGCACCGTGACCACGCGACCGTCGAGCATGTCGTCTGCCAGCGTGAAGGGACCACCTGAGCCGTTTTCTGCCACGGCGGATTCTGGTGGTGGTTGCAACAGAGGGGTTGAGAGTTGGTCAGCCTCTTGCTTGTAGGAGTGTAGCCATCAGTTGGGATGGTGTCTTCCACCCCAGTGTTTTGCGTGGTCTCGAATTAATTTCGGTAGCGACTTGGGCGAGTCTTTCCGGCGTGTGGACCGATAGGTCAGAGCCTTTGGGAAAGTATTGTCGAAGCAGTCCGTTCATGTTCTCGTTGGTTCCGCGTTCCCAGGGTGAGTGGGCGTGGCAGAAATAGATGGTCGTTCCTGTTGCGGCGGTGATGAGGCGGTGCTGGCCGAGTTCGTTGCCTTGGTCCCAGGTCAGCGAAAGGCGCAGCGAGGCGGGAAGAGCTTGCAGGACGGGCACCAGGGCCGCGGTCATGGCTTTGGCGGTTCTGCGTTCGGGCAGGTGCACCAGGATGAGGTACCTGGTGGTCCGTTCGACCAGGGTGCCGATGGCCGTGCCACCGTTGCGGCCGATGATGAGGTCGCCCTCGAGGTGGCCCGCCTCGGTCCGGTCCTGTACCTGGATCGGGCGGGCGTCGATGGACACGGCGGGGTCGACGATGCCGGCTCGGCGGCGTCGGTAGCAGCTGGGGCCGGCGACGCCGCCGGCCGGTCCGCAGACTGTGCCGGGGCGTGCAGGTCAGTCCGTTGCGTTGGGGCTGGTAGACGGCCTGGTACAGGGTCTCGGTCGCGAGCTGGCGGTTCGGGTCGTCGGCAAACTGCACGCCCAGTTCGTGTTTGATCTGTTCCGGGCTGTGCCGCTGGACCAGGCGCTGGTCGACGAACGCGCGCAGGATCGGGTCGGTTTCCAGTCGGGTTGGTTTGGGTCGGCTTCGTCGTTGCGCGGCCAGTCGGTGCGCGGTGTGGGGCAGGTAGATGCCGCTGACCGGGTCTGCGTTGCGGCGCAGCTCTCGGCTGATCGTCGAGGCGGACCGGCCGAGCTCGGCAGCGATCCCACGGATTGGTGTGCCGAGCCGGCGCAGGTCGGCCACTCGAATTCGCTCCGCCGCGGACAGAAACCGCGGAGAGATAATTTCCGAAATGACCTTGTCGACGGGCGAGTAGGAATGCACCCGGCCCTTCTTGGTTTCGTGGCGACCCAGTCGCCACCGAGTTCCGGTCTTTCGGCAGATTCCGACGGCTTTGCAGGCATCATTGTTGCTCCAGCCCAATTTCATCAGACGAAAGTATCGGGCCTGCTGCTCCGACGGCGCAGGCACGCCGCCGGGTGCTCGGGTTGGGTCGGCGGGAGGCATGGGCAGGGGCCCTTCGGATCGGCCCGTTGCGACCATCCCTGGAACCCGGGGGCAATGGGCCGGTCCCTTCACGCTGGCAAGCGACATCGAGCAGGTCATCAGCGACCTGAAGAACAGTGCCCTGGCGCACTTCCCGTCAGCCTCGATGAACGCCAACGCGGCCTGGCTGGTCTGCGCGGTGATCGCCTACAACCTGACCCGGGCGGCCGGGGTGCTGGCCGGTAGGAAGTTCGCCCGAGCCCACACGGGCACGATCCGGGCCAAGCTGATCGCGATCCCGGCCCGGATCGCCACGACCGGACGGGCGACCATCCTGCACCTGCCCGAGCACCACCGGCACCAGCAGCCGTTCCAGAAGATCCTGGACACCGTACGGGCCCCACCGAAAGCGGCCTGACCCACCCGCCCATCGGCCCCCGGCCACGACCAGCGCCACCCGGACACCCCGACAGACAGGCCGGACGGTCCCGGCCGCCCGCAACCGGATCCGCCCCGGAACAAGATCAAGATCGCGATTTCAAGATCAACATCCGGGCTGCGCGGTGGATCCAGGCTGAGCCAGCGATGGAACCGATGAAGCCAGACTTCTATACCTTGGTGCCTCCGGCTGTAAAGCAGTGCCGCGGGCAGTCACACACGCGGGGCTTATCACTTGGATCGGTCATTTAGTCAGGGATGCGATCTTGTTGTACGGACGCCCAGCGATCGTCATGAACGGCTTATACTCCGCATGCGCGTAACCCATCCGCTTCTTGATTAGCCAGTTGCAGTACTGGATCGTAAGAGTCGTGATACCGATCATGCGTGCGATCTGATCAAAGCCGATGGCGCTCTCCGTGAGGCCGCTTCCGTCATCAATGTTGCGGACTTGACCTGCGACTTTAGGACCCCATGGGCGGCCGTGAGCATAGGCGCTTGCCACGCGCCAGTATAAAACCGCCATTTCAGGGTTGACTGCCCGGACGTGCTCGGCTGCTTCCTTCACACAGTCCGAGAAGTTCGGTGTCCTACGGATCCAAGCCGCTACCGCTGGGGTATCCCAACGGGCAGCTTTTACTTTGAACTCTGCGTCATCCCAATCCTCTAGGCTATGTACCTTGTCCTGGTCGCGTGGACGGTAGGTGTGCCTCTCAGCCTTGAACTGGTTGCATCGGTCGTCGTAGCAAAAGCATAAATATCGCTTGATACGTTCGTCCTGGTCGTCCGGGCACGCCATCCATATTGCTTGGGACGCGGATTCAAATGCAGCACGTAGCAGTGTCCAGGGCGCACGTGCGTTCCAATGAGCCCTTCCAATGGGTGGCGCTCCTGATGAGAGCCGCAGCGAGTGGACATGGTCAACTGCGGTACCCAGGAGCGAAGGAACCAGGTTCGATAGTCTCCACTCGGGAATCTGATCGTTGTCCGAGGCGAAGTCGCTGCCCAGAAGAGTGTCGTACTTACCATACTCGGCATCAACTTTATCGAACTCTTCAAACATGTGCTCGATGTCTTCAAGGACCTGCCGGTGTTCTTCTCCTGGCGTGCTCTGCTCCATGGTTCCCCTCTGTCGTTTCTAGAACATCTCCAGCAAGCCGGCCTTAGGCGGTCCGAATCCATCCTTTTCCCACTCCGACACGCAGTATTGGAGCGAGGGTTGGACACGTCCAGGCCAGTCCCGGTGAAACTCATCCGTGAAGCTGAGAAACCTCTGGTGTTCAGGCCATGACACTATGCCTTGGGCGTAGCGGTTGGACGCGTGGTACCTCAGACCGTGATAGATGTAGTTTCTTGCCTGTTCGGAGTACTCCTGCCAAATGTAGGCAAATTGTTGGATAGCAATCCAAGGTGACTGCTGATTCGCGACCGACCAACGGACGACGCCTGCGTATGTACGGAGAATGACTTGGTTGAGCAGACTCTTAAGTTCGTTACCGTCGACGGTAGATAGGTCGGGATACACCATCTTGGTGATAGCGAAGTCGTTGCGAGACTGCTGGGAGACGAATTCTGCTAGTACCAGTTCGCGAAGCCGGCTTTCCACTAAGTCCTGGAACTCACGGTCAAGCTGTTCGAGGCTGTGGACATCCAGGGCATACATTTGCTGTGCGCGCTGGCCGTAGGTAAATGCGTCCTGGTGTGCCATCTCGCTGAGCCGTGTTAGGAACCCATCCTTCATGGCTTGTTCCAACTTCACGAGCTGCGACGTCCAGCTCATGAACGCAGCTAGCATGTCGCCCCCACCGGTGCGCCGGTAGTACTCCTGGAACTGTGAGAAGATCTCAGGAGCAACCTCATCCCTGATGATTTGTCGAACTACTTCTATGTTGAACGGCATCGTTGCGCCCCCCTGAGTCCGCCCGATCAACCTAGCGGGCCGCCTACATCTTAATCGGCCTGACTACCGGGTGTGTCCGCGCGGCGTGGGGGACATGGACGACCTGGCCATGCTGCGTGGATACTCTCATTGGCACCTGAAGACTCAAGCCAGGAGGCAGGACCGAACACTGTAGCGACCGGCGAAAGATTCTTGCCATACAAGCCAAACTGAGCTCAGCGGCGGCCGGCTAAGTACAAGGATGCTATCGCTAGTCCTCTTTGTGGCTGCGGCTGAATGCGGGCGCGCGGCTGCAAGCTGTCAGCCGCGCCTGATGAGCTTCTGAGCCTGGCAGTCGTAGGCATGGCCGACGATGCCGCCGGAGATGATCAGGTTGATCGCCTGGTCGATCAAGTTGAGTGGGACGACGAACCACTCCGAAGCTCGACGATGTCACCCGCGCCGCCACTTCAATTCGCGATGAACTTCAGCGCTGCAAGACTCACCCGGAGGTGCTGCGCTACTGCTCGGTCGAGGTCCTGAAGGACGCGCACTTCCACGCCTGCCTGGAAGCTACGAAGGGCATCTTCGACAGGCTGCGGAGCGTGACCGGAGCGCAGGGCGACGGCGCGAGCTCGTCGACACTACATTGACCCTCGGCAAGAGCGGGACGCCGATGCTCGCGATCAGTACCCTGCGTACGCAGACGGAAAGAATGAAGAGTGAACCGGTTTCGCGAACCTGATCAAGTGGCTGTCCAGCCTCCACCGCAATCCCGCAGCCGACGATGCCTCGCTGATCCGCTCGATCAGCGACCACGAGTTGCTGGAGGTGCTGACGATGGTCGCGATGGTCCATGGCAGGATCGGTGGACTCCGCGACCCGTACGCAATCACATCCAAAGGTCGAAGACGGTTGCGGCGAGTGGGAGTTCCGGCAGCAGACAAATTCTGTCAGCCGACTGATCACATGCACCGCACTTCCTTTCCGCCGGAGCTTGTCCTTTTCCGACGATAGGATGACCGCCAGTTGGACCCGTCCATGTGGGTGGTTGAGCCGGAGAGCAGGGGAAGCGTGGCGACGAAGGCATCGAAGCGGACCTACCCGTGCTGCAAGAAGTGAACGTCTGAGGTCGCTACCATGGCTACAGGAACAGACGCCGGGCTGTTGACCAGTCCCAAGCCGCAGTCGGTTTACAAGCACGGGATCCTCGAGCAGCACGTCATTCGGTTCGCGACGATGACGGCCAGCAAGCTGAATCCGAGGCGTGCGGTGCTCTTCGACGGATTCGCAGGCCGGGGCCGCTTCGACACTGGTGAGGCTGGGTCGGCCGAGCACATGATGCTAGCCGCCCAGAAGGTCATGGCGACCACGACAATCGATCTGCTCCTCGTCGAACAGGCAGCCAAGAGCTACGAGTCCCTCAACAGTGTGGCCGATGAGTACCGTGCCCACGGCATCCGTATCGAAAGCCGCAACGAAGACTGCAGCGACCACCTCGGCGAGGCGCTGCAGCTGGCCGACGGAGCCAGCCTTTTCGTTTTCCTCGACCCCTGTGGGGCGGTGCTCCCCATGGACTCCATCAAGGGCATCCTGAGCAAGCGGGGCACGTGGCCAAGGACCGAGGTCCTCCTGAACTTCAGCGCCGACCTGATCCGGCGCGCCGGCGGACAGCTGAAGAAGGGCCAGGTCGACCTGCACGGCGTCGCCAAGGTGGATGCTATGTGCGGCGGCGAATGGTGGCGGGATGTGGCGCTGCAGGCCCACGAGGTTTCGGGCACGCAGGACTGGGAGTCAGCGGCGGAGGCCGTGGCCGTCGAGTACGCCAGGCGTCTCACGGACGGCACCAAGTACGGGTTCGTCGTCGCGCCCGTACGGCGGCAGGTCCACCACCAGCCCGTCTACTACCTGATCTTCCTCACGCAGGACCCTCACGGCTTCTGGGTGTTCGGCGTCGCCGCCGCCAAGGCGCGCGAGAAGTGGATCGGGTTCCTCGGGCCGGACCCCGATGAAGCCGCTGCCATGCTCTGGGACACCGTGACCGATCAGCTCACGCGTGAGCACGCCAAGGCAATTGCGCATATCACCGAGAACCTGCGCCGGTTGACCGCCGACGGTCAACCGAAGGCCGTGGTCCAGCACGTCCAGGAAGTGTTCGGCGGCCTTTATGGCGAAGCCAAGGAGACGGCTTTCACGGCGGCGCTTCGCGCGTTGGTGAAGTCCGGCGAGATCGAATTCGTGACCAAGGGTAGCAAGCCCCACCAGCACATCATCCGCGTGGCGACAGGTTATGCCAATGCCACAGCCAGCTCAGGCATGTCGTCCCAGGTGCGACCTCCGAGCTGACGGCCGTTTGCCTTCGGCGTCCTGCCACCCCACTGCTTGAAGAAGAACGCCACGTCAGCCGCAATGCACTGATCCCGGATGTCCTCAACCCATGCGGGGTCCATCCGACGAGCCCGAGGCCCGGACTCACCGCCGGCGATCACCCAGCCGATGCCGTCGAGGTTCAGCCCCGGCAGCGCGGTGAGGAGTGGCTCGCACGATAGGAAGCGGGTGGCCGCCGGGACGGCTCGTAGGCGGTCGATCCGGTCGACCACGTCGAAGGACTCCACCGATACGCCCATCCAGAGGTTGTCCGGCCAGTCGAGCCTGTCGGCCAGCCTTTCCAAGCGATGTGCCCGCTTGGTGAGCGCCTGGTAAGTGTGCTGCGGGGTCTCCCGGATCACGTCGAAGATGTCGCGGATGAAATCGAGCGGCACCTTGGCGTGGAACAGGTCGCTCATCGAGTTTACGAACACGAGCTTGGGCGTGCGCCACTGCCGCGGCTGCCGCAGTGATGTCGGGTGGGTGGTGACCGCGAAGCCAGGCCCGGACGTACGGGGATCGCCGTCATTCTGGTACTTGTCGGCGCCCATCGCCTTGAGGCGCTTCGCGAGCGCGAGCGCGTAGCAGTTGTCGCAGCCGGCTGCGACCCGGTCGCAGCCCGTGACGGGGTTCCAGGTGACCTCGGTCCATTCGATTGCGCTGTTCGTGGCCACCATGATCACCTCCCCTTGTTCTGGCGAGCGTAACGGCAACGGACTGAGCCCTGAGGGATGCAGCGCCGAACGTCTCACCCGTCACTTGCGCATCACGCGCGATTTGCTGTCGTGCTGTGTCGCGGACAGCACGATCTCCAACCACACACCACTTGCCAAACCGTCCATGCTTGCCCTGGGCGATGCGCCCCCCGTGGGCGTTGCGGAAGTCAGGATGTTCTGCGGTCACCTGCTGTGACGACGACAGTCGAGCAACTCTGGCCAGACCGTCGCGACGGACGTCAACCTCGTATCGCGGCCTGCCGGGGGGCGGATCGGGGATCGCCCCAAACCCGCATGCAGAGCGGACGAGGAGGTAGCGCTGGCGACGGCCCGCGACTTGGTAACTCACTGCTGCGCACCGCACAGGTAGGCGACGCATCCGTCGCCGGGTGATCCGGCCCTACCTGTGGGAGCACGCGCATGTTCCGAATCCTGTCCGCACCCGATGACACCTCCACGCCGACCGCGCCGGCCGGCGGTTCGAATCCGCTGACCGGTGCAACCGAGACGACTTTGCCGGGTCTGGCCACGTTCAAGGGCCTGGTCCTGGGTCTGATCCCGTACGCCCTGGTCGCCTGCGTAGCGGCGTTCCTGATCGGCGCGATCCTGTGGGCGGTGGGCGCCTTTGGGCACAATCCGCAGCATTCGTCGCGGGGCAAGACGACGTTGATCGTCGCCCTGGTGGCGGCCCTGCTCGTCGGTGGGGCGGCGTACCTGGTGGGCTGGTTCCACGGGGTCGGCGAGACGGTGTCGGCGCCTCTGGTGGTGACGCCGTTGATGGAGCCGGCCGCGCCGTTCGTGACGGTCTGAGTGGCCGCGGCAATGTTGACTCCTGCGCGCCCGAACGGGCTTCGTCGCTGGACGTTGGTGGCCTGTGGGCTGGGTCTGGCCGGCCTGGTCGTCGTGACCGCGATCGTGGCGTTGTCCTCGGATGATTCGTCGGCGAGCCGGGCTCCGGCGACCGCGCCGGCTCGGTCGTCCCGGCCGGCGGTGGTTGCGTCCACCGCGCCGGTCTCGACGAGTTCGTCGGTGATGTTGCCGGGTGGCCGGCCGGACTCCGAGCTCATCGGCGGACAGACGGACCATTTGAAGTTCGCGCGTCTGGTCGCGCAGGCGCTGTTGGCGTATGACCCGTCGACTGACTTCCAGGCGCTGAATCAGGACCTGCTGCACGCGGCCGCGCCGGCCCCGTACGGGGACGAGGCCCGGCTGGCGGAGGATCTGGCGGCGTTGACGCCGTCGGGGCCGGCGTTGGAGTCGATGCGCCGCAACGGGACGACGGTGACGGTCGAGTTGACCGGGGTGCGGGTGTCGTCGTGGGCGGCGAACCGGCTGGCCGGGATCGGTGTCTCGCCTGGGGTGTACGGGGTCGACGTGACAGGTCGGCAGACGGTTACCACGAAGGATGGGTCTTCGACGGTAGTGCCAGTGCAGTTGGGGATCACGGTGGCGTGCCCGCCGGCCACCACGTTCTGCGCGTTGGACGGGGTCCTGCCGGCGCACCTGCAGGACGCGTTGGGGTCGAAATGATCCGCACCGTCCGCAGAATCCAGCTGATCGCGCCGGCATCCGTCGCACTGCTGATTGGCGTCGCCGCCGCGGTCACGGTCGCCGCGGTCGCCGACCCACCGACCACCCGCGCCCGGCCCGGAGCCTTCAGCTGCGTGCCGGTACCGGGCAGCACCAGTGGTGCGTTGGATGCGGCGCAAGAACGCAACGCGAAGATCATCATCTCGGTCGCGCTGGGCCGCGGCCTCGGCCCGACGGGGGCGGCGATCGGGGTGTCCGTCGCCCTGGCGGAGTCGACGCTGTTCAACTACGCCAACGACGGCACCTCTACCCTGGTCGGGTCGGCGGAGGGTCGGCAGCTCAACGACGCGGAGCGGGCGGTGGCCCGGAAATCCCTGGCGTTTCCGCATGATCGGGTCGGGAACAACTTGGACTCGATCGGCCTGTTCCAGCAGCGGCCGATGACCGGCTGGGGCACCCCGGGGGAGTTGATCGACCCGGCGACCGCGGCGGGGAAGTTCTTCGACCGCCTGGTGCAGGTGCCGGGGTGGCGGGGGATGCCGCCGTGGAACGCGGGACAGACGGTGCAGGGGTCCCCGTCGTCGGACGGCGGCATCTACCGCGACATGTACGAGCAGGCCACCGGCATCGTCACCACCCTCACCACAACAGCCGGCGGCACGGCAGTGGCGGTCCCGGTCGCGAACACCGACCCGGGCTGCGGCTCGCCGTCCATCGTGCAAGTCGCGACCACCGATGGTGGTGGGTCGGCGGCGTGGGGTGGGTATGAGAACGGGCGGATCCCGGTGACGGCGTTGTGCCCGGTGCCGTCCGCACCGGGGTTGCTGCTGGAGTGCGGCGCGGCGGCTGCGTTCGACCAGATGAACGGCGCGTTCCGGGCGGTGTTCGGGCAGGACATCGGGATCACCGACGGTTACCGCTCCTACGACGAGCAGGTCGCCTGCCGGGCGGAGAAGGGCAGCCTGTGCGCCGACCCGGGCACCAGCAACCACGGCTGGGCCAAGGCGGTCGACATCGGCGCCTGCTGCGGCGTCAACAGTGGCAGCGGGGCGGCGTTCGACTGGCTCACCGGTAACGCCGCCCGGTTCGGCTGGGTCCACCCGCCGTGGGCGCAACCGGGTTGGTCGAAACCTGAACCGTGGCACTGGGAGTACGGGGCGATCTCATGAACTGGCAACCACAACCCGGGACCGAGGCGATCACCAGCTGGATCAACCAGGGCGCCCTGTTCGCGCTCGTCCTGGCGGTGGCCGCGGTCGTCGCCTGCGCGGCGACGTGGGCCGTCGGGTCCCTGGCCGCGAACGGCACGGTCGTCTCCCGCGCCCGGACCGGGGTCGCGGTCAGCCTGGCCGCGGCGTTGCTGCTGGGCGGCGGGTTCACCTACGTGCAGTGGACGAGCGGCCAGGCGCGGGAGTTCGCCGGCGACCCGAAGGACTACGCCATCTCCGACGCCCCGGAGGTGCCGGGGGTGTGGGAGTTCCTGGACCTGTCGGAGCGGTGGACCGGCAACATCAACACGGTCCGCACGAAAGACGGCCTTCCCCCGTTCCCACGGACAGCGGTCTGGCGGAGCGGGCGCGGTCGTGTGCGAGCAGCCGCGCCGGGCAGGGCGGCGACTGCCCCCGGAACTATTTCTCCTGCCGGGAGGGCACCGGGATGGTGTTCGGCGCCTGGGACTACGGCCCGGGGGATCTGGACAAATTGAACCAGGACCTGGACGAGGCGTTCATCCGGCACCCGAACCCGTGGGGCGGCGACGACACCCAGCTGACGCTGGACGCGTCGGGGGACATGCGGTCGGCGTGGGTGGCGTTGCGGGACAACGCGAACAAGAAGGCCGTCGTCGTCGCGCTGCTGGAAAACGCGGCCGGACCGGGGGAGTGGAACGAATGCGGCACCTTCCAATGATGACGATCGGGGCTGAGAGACGATGACGATGGTGGTGGCGGATGGGGTGCAGGACTGGTTGTCCGATACCTCGGACGACGTGCTCAAGCGGATCGCCGCGGGGGCGGTGAACGCGAATCAGTGGATGATGCTCAAGGCGATCGACCAGATCAATTCCGGGTTGCGGATCAACGTGGGGGCCGACTACCTGCAGGACGTCCTGGGGATGATGCGGTACCTGGTCCTACCCCTGGTCGGGTTGCTGTTTGTGGTGCAGGTGGTGACGGCGATGCTGGCCCGGTCCCCGTCCGGGTTGTGGCGGGCGGTGTGGGGCAGCGCCCTCGGGTTGTTTCTGGGTTCGGCGTGTGCGGTGCTGACCGCCGGCCTGTTGCTGATCGTGGACCAGTTCTCCGCCTCCGTGCTGGGTGGGGCGCAGCAGGCGGCGCAGGACGGCATCAAGAAGGCGTTCGCGATGCAGGGCGCGATCGAGGGGTCCGGGTGGCTGGTCGTCACCCTGCTCGCCGGGTTCGGGATCCTGGCCTGGGCCACGGTCATCGTCGTCCTTTTGCTGCGCAAGGCGATGATCATCGCCAGTCTGGTGTTCGCGCCGTTCGCGATGGCCGGCCTCGCCGCGGGGAAAACCAGGTCGTGGGCGACCAAGTGGGCCGAGTTGGTGTTCGCGTTGGCCCTGTCGAAGTTCGTGATCTGCGCGATCCTGACCCTGGCCTACAGTGCGGTCGCGTCGTCGATCACCGGGGACATCTCCGATGCGCTGTTGGGGTCGGTGTGGGTGCTGCTGGCCGCGTTCAGCCCGTTGGCGGTGCTGCAGTTCGTGCACTTCGCGTCCGATCAGATCACTGCGGCCAACACCACCGGTACCGCCGCGGCGCTGCGCAACGCGAGCCGCGGTGTGGGGATGACCCGCACCGGCACCGCTGCCCTGGCCGGGGGCGCCGGCGCGGTCGGCGGATGGCTCGCCGGCAAAGCCGCCGGCAACGGTGGAAAGGCCGCTTCGCCTGCGAGTCCGGCGGCGGCCGTCGGCGGAAGGCCCGATGTCGGCTCAGCGGCCGGGAAGGCGGCCGGGGATGGAAAACCCTCCGCCTTAACCGGATCCGCGACTCCATCGGCGGCTACGTCATCGGGCGATGATGCGCAGGCGTCGGGTGCCGGGGTGGAGCCGGCGGGTCCGTCGCCGGCTGCGGCGACCGGTTCCCCGGTCTCGGGGGAGTCGCCGGACGGGGTGCAGTGGCCGCGGATGAACGAGTACCTGGGCCGGCAGGCCCAGGAGGGCGGGCACCACCCGCTGGTTCATCCGGCCGGCGCCGCTCAGGCACTGTCGATCCCCCGGTCGCAGGCGGACCGGATGTTCCTGGTCGCCGAGACCCAGGGGGTGCTGGGCCCGCAGCAGGTCGACGGATCCCGCCGGCTGCTCACCACCAGCCCGCCGTCGACGCCGATCCTGACCCCGACTGGTGGAGGTTCCCGCGGATGACGACCACCGAAAAGCAGACCACGAGTGCGCCGCGGACGGCGCGGTTGGCGCGGCGGTCCCGCCGCGGCCTGATCATGAATCTGTCGGTGCCGCAGGCGGTCACCCTGCTGGGCGCGGTGCTGCTGGTCGCCGCGACGGTGCCGCTGGCCGGTGTCGGGGCGGCGTTCTGGGTGGCGTTGCTGGTCGGCGGTCCGCTCACCGCCCTGGCGTTGGTGCGGTGGGACGGGTTCCCGCTGGTCGAGTGGTCGCCGATCCTGTGGCACTACTGGCGGCGCAAGCGGACCCGGCAGAACGGGTTCCGGGCCACCGCCACCCCTCGGACCGCTGGCCGGCTCGCGCTGCCCGGGCAGGAGGCCCGGCTGGTCACCCTCACTGCCGGGGACGGGTCGGTCACGGTGCACGATCCGTGGACGGGTGGGTACACGGCGGTGCTGCGGTTGCGGGCGCCGGCGTTCCTGCTGCTGGACCCGGAGACCCAGGACGCCCAGGTCAGCGGGTGGGGGCGGGTGCTGGCCGGGATCTGCCAGTCCAACCTGATCAGCCGGGTCCAGGTGCTGGAGCAGTGCGTCCCGGACTCCGGCGACGGCCTGCGCGACTACTACGCCCAGCACGCCGCCGGGCAGGACCTGTCGGAGTGGGCCAGTGAGAACTACCGGGACCTGATGGACATCGCCGGCCCCGCGTCGTCCCGCAGCGACGTCCTGCTCGCCCTCACGTTGGACTCGAAACGCTGCCGGGGGTTGATCCGCAAGTCCGGCGGCGGCCACCCCGGCGCCCTGAAGGTGCTGGCCGGGCAACGGCGGGTGGTCGAGGCCGCCCTGGCCGCATCCAGTCTCGCCGTCGAAGGCTGGCTCACCGCCGGGGAGTTGGCGTATGAGTTGCGGTGCGCGTACGACCCGGCGATCCGCCCGATGCTGGACTACCGGCCCACCGCCGGCCGCGACCTGGCGTCGGCGGGACCCTTGGCGGTGCAGGAACACTGGGACTACCTCCGGTCGGACACCGCCTACCACAGCGTGTTGTGGCTGATCGAATGGCCGCGCAGCCTGGTCTACCCGACGTTCCTCGCCCCGCTGGTGCTCACTCCGGGGATCGACCGGCGGCTGAGCCTGATCTACGAACCCGTCCCGACCGCGAAAGCCCTCAAGCAGGTGCAGCACGACAAGACCGAGCTGATCTCCAACGCGCACGACCGGCACCGCTTGGGTCAGGTGGAGAACCACGCCGACGCCGACGAACTGTCCGACACCCTGCAGCGGGAGGCGGAGATCAACGCCGGCCACGGCGACATCGGCTACGCCGGCCTCCTCGTTGTCTCCGCACCCACCCTGGACCAATTGACGCTGGCGGTGGGGGCGGTGCGGCAGGCCGCGATCCAGGCCGGTTGCGAGGCCCGGGTGCTGGCCGGGCAGCAGATGCAGTCGTTCGCCGCCGGCGCCCTCCCCCTCACCCGAGGATTCTGACGATGCGTGAAAACCATGAGCAAACCGCTCATTCCGGCGGGTTCCTGCCCGACGACACCACACGAGCGTCTCGTCGCCGCACCCAACGACTGTGGCGAGATGCCGCCGATCAGCTCGTCCGGGAACAGCAAGAACGGGCCGCCGCCGCCAAGGCCGCCGAGAAGCTGGCGCGGCGGGCGGAGTACCGGTCCCGCACCCCGAAGGCCGGAGAGAAACGCGCCTGGGCCGGCCGCACCAAGCGGAGCCTGCAGTTGCGGCGGCATCGGGCGACGACGGCGAACCTGTCGCACGTGTACCCGTTCCTGGCCGACGGCGGGCTCGGCGCCTCCGGCGTCTACGTCGGCCGGGACTCGTATTCGGGGGCGTCGTTCTGCTACTGCGGGTTCGACCTGTACAACCGGCGCCCGAGGTTGGTGTCGAACACCAACATCATGATGGTCGGCAACATCGGCTGGGGAAAGACGAACACCGCCATGGCCCTCGCGGTGCGGAACCTACCGTTCGGCCGCCGCATCGTCGTCCCCGGCGACCCCAAGGACGACTGGCTCCGCCTGGCCCTCGCCCTCGGCGGGCAAGGCATCCGATTGGGCCGCGGCCTGCCGGCCCGGCTCAACCCGCTGGATGCCGGGGTCAAACCGGCTGGGAAAGACCAGCTGATGTGGGACACCGAGGTGTGGTCCCGCCGACAGAAGCTGCTGGTCGCGCTGGTCGCGACCGCCGCCCCGGCGATCGCCCCGCTGGAACCGCTCGCGGTCGCCGCCCTCGACCTCGCGTTGGCCACCGCCGTCCACCAGGCCGGGACCCCGACGCTGCCGGACGTGGCGCATCACTTGGCCAACCCCGACCCGGACCGGGCCCGGGCGGCTGGGTATGACGTGGAGTTGCTGCGGCACCGCGGGCAGCCGGTGTATGCGGTGCTGTCCTCGCTGATCAACGGGCACCTCGGCGGATTGTTCGACGGGCCGTCCACGGTGCGGTTCGACCCGCAGGCGCCGATGATCGCCCTCGGCTCCGCCGCCCTGGGCGATGACGACCTGTTGCAGTCGCTGGTGATGTTGTGCTGCTCGGCGTGGGTGGGGTCGACGATGGCCGACCCCAGCTTCGGGCAACGGTTGTTCGTGTACGACGAGGCGTGGCGGATCATCGGCGGCGAGGCCCAGCTGGACCGGATGAACACCGATCTGCGGTTGTCCCGGTTCTACGGGATCGCGAACATCCTGGCCATGCACGCCCTGTCCGACCCGGACAAGGTCGGCCACGCCGACTCCGCCGCGGTCAAGAAGGCCCAGGGCCTGCTGTCGCTGTGCGACACCAGGGTGGTGTTCCGGCAGGCGCCCGGCGAATTGGAACGGGCCACCAGCGATCTCGCCCTCACCCAGGCCGAACGGGAGGTGGTCGCCGGCGCCGGCGTCGGCGAGGCCCTGTGGAAGCTCCCGTCGAAATCGTTCCGGGTCCATACAATCCTGTCCGACCGGGAAAAGATCATGTTCAACACCGACCAGCGTATGTCCACCATGTCGAAAACCCAGTGAGGACAACCATGTTCAAGCAGATCCCGATTCTTGTCCGAACGGTAGCGAATAGCGCCGTGACGTCTCTCGACGACCGCACGAGGGTCGCCGTGACCGCCCGGGTGGCGGCCGGCGCCGTCATACGGGACCAGGCCGTCGTCGGCGGCAGCGCGGTGGCACTGGGCGCGGTCACCGTCTCCGACCGGGCGCAGCTCGTCGAGCACGGCATGCTCGGCGGCGCCGCGACCCTCCAGGGTCGGGCGGTGTTGTCCGGGTGGGCCGCAGCCGTCGACCACGCCACGATCGATGGTGACGCGTGGGTGTTCGGCCGGGCCGTCGTCTCCGGGCACGCGAGCGTCGCCGGCCACGCCCAGGCCTTCGGTGACGCCACCGTCACCGGCGGGGCGGTCGTGGATGGGCACGCCTGGATCCATGGCCACGCCCTGGTCGCCGGGGAAGCCTGGGTCAGTGGCCGGGCGCAGGTCGGCGGCCACGCGATCGTCTGCGGCACCGCCAGCATCGCCGGCCCGCTGCGCATCGGCGGACACGCTGTCGTCGGCGACGGCGCGGACATCACCTCGCCGGATCATGTCGAGACGCACCGGCTCAGCTGGGGCGAACACGTCACCCTCTACCGCTGCGACGACGGCAGCGTCGGCCTCGGCCGCAGCGAGAAGAACCATGGCCCGGTCACGGCCGGCCGGTCTCATCTGCTCGACGGGCGGCTGTCCGCCAGAATCGAGGAACTGGGCGAGCTCTGGGCGCAGAACCGATCGGTTAGCGCATCGTGAACAACATGCGGGCGGCCATCCGGGCCAGCACCAGCCCGGCGAGCACGCCCAGGATCAGCGTGCCGAGGACGACCAGGAAGTAAAGCACGACCGCGGCGGCGGCGGTGCCCAGCACGATGAGCACGACGTTGCCGACGTACCGGGCGATCGTCAATCCGCGGGTGGTGGTGTCAGGTGCGTGCGGCATCGGTGGCCTCCTCGGTCAGGACCTGGCGGACGGACTGCAGGTGCCGGTGGACGTCCGGCTCGGTGTTGGCCGGGTCGTGGATGGTGATCTGCCCGGCGGTGTCGCGGCCGCTGGGGCAACCGATCTCCCACCGCACGGTGCGGCCCGGCGCGATCCACACGGCCAGGGCGTCACCGAGGGCGTCCACGGTGGACTCCACATCCGGCCGTTCGCAGACCTCGGCGTCGGCGTCGCTGCCGGCTCTCGGCAGCGTGATGGTGATCGTGTACATGCCGTTCACGGTCGACTCCTTGGAACGACCTGCCAAGCAGGATGTTCGGAAATGTGGATAGAACCTTCGATGTGGATAACCTGGTGCGGCTGAACGGGTCACAGGGTGGGTCGGCGTCCGGGGAGTTCGGCCCAAGCCGGCTGCCGGGACTCGTCGGCGGCCTTCGGCGGGGTCTTGTAGCGGGTGACGGGCAGCACCAGCGGGGCCAGGGCGGAGACCTCTCGCCACTTGCGTTCGGTGCTGGCCCAGGCGGCCTGGTCATGGATGCGCCAGGTCAGGCCGCCGATCCGGATGAGCGCGACATTGTGGGCGGCGTCGAAGACGTGGTCGACCGTGTCGGTCCCGTGGGCGCGGGCCATCATCACCGGTCCGTGGGTGGCGGGGCGGGTCTGGACGGTCTTGGGCAGACGGGATGCGTTGTACCAGGAATCGATCCATGCTCCGGCGTACTGGCGGGCGGCGAGCTGGTCGTGCAGATAGATCAGGAGATTGTCGGTGGCGACGGCGATGTGGCCGCCCCAGTCGCGGCGGTGACCGGACCCGTGGGTGTCCAGGGTCAGCTGCTGTTCGCCTGCGATGCTGACGGTGGCCAGGATCTGCTGACCGGCGCTGGGCGGCAGCTCGGTCTTGCTGCGGTTGGCGCGGCGGACTGCCTCGGCGATGGGATTGCGTCCGGCGTACGCGCCCATCAGCTGATCGCCTTGACTGCGGTGCCTCGCCCGGGGGTCTCCGCTGGCGACGAGGCGGGCTGGTCCCAGCGGTAGATCGCGCCGGGCCGGGCGAAGGTCACCGTTCGGTCGGGTCGGAACCTGATCTGCTGGTGTTCGTGGGTGCCGGCAGCGTGCGCGATTCCGGCGAGGATCAGGTGGACGTGGTGGCGGTCCAGGCCGGCGAGGGCGCGGCCGAGGTTGACGGTGGTGTCGCCGTCGTTGAGGGCGGAGGTGATCTGCAGGAAACGTTGTTCCCCGCCGGAAAGGGCGCCGATTTGGGCGGGGATGGTGTCGAAGTCGATCCAGTGGCCGGAGGTGGTGGGGTGGATCCAGGGGTTGCCGGGGTCGGCGAACCGGCCGTTGAAGCCGCGGATGAGCAGTTCGGTGGCGGCTTCCAGCCCGTAGTTGCCCTTGGCCCAGGCCCGCAGCTGGGCGTGGTGCTGGGAGGTTTCGGTGCTGGTCATCAGAGGCTCCGGCAGGCGGACGCGGCGGTGACGTCGGGGATCTCGATTAGTAGCGGCATGCTGGGTGGGTAGTAGCTGGTGGCGCCGGGGATCTCGGCGTACTGGACGGCGACGACGGGGTGGGCGCCCTGGATGCGGTGCTGGGTGACGTGCCGGTGCCCTCCGGTGTCGGGGATGACGACGTCGCCAAGTTGCAGCTGCAGGGCGGTGATGGTGCGCACGAGGTGACCCATGACGGTTCGGTCCTTCCTGAACGGGTGGATGGTCTGCACTCAGGTGCGGTCGACCAACGGGAGTTGTTGCCCGCCCGGCGCACTCGCCCGGCCGATCGCGGTTTCGAGTCGGATTGCGGCGTAGGTGTCCAGGTGTCCGCACGGGTTGGTCCAGGCGTCGCAGCCGAGGCGGCGGGAGCCGTCATAGGAGATCGCCGGCGTGATCTCGCCGCGTGGTCCACCACAAGCTGGGCAGACCCAGGGGAGGGTGACGGTGATCAGGTGATGGCCGGCATGGTCCTGGCTGCCGGGGATGCGGACGGTTCGCCGGTCGGTGGGGTCGTCGTGCTGGTTGGTGGGCATGATTCGTGTCCCTCCTGGTGTGGCTGCCCGAGGGCAGGGGTTTGTCGGGGCCAGCCGTTCTTCCGGCGGGCCGATCACGGCTGTGATCGGGGGTCGGGGCAAGGGGCCGAAGGCGCGAGGACGACCGGGGCGGATCGGTTCGGCGTGGATCTGTGGAGGAGCGAAGCGGGGGAGCGGATTCACCCGAACGGATCGGCAGTGGGCGGCATCGCCGCAGCCCTTGACCCGGCCCCGTACCATCGACCGTCGGTCGGCCCGCCGGAAGGGCGGGAGCCCCACTGGGCGACCCGAACTGTCAGGCCGCTGTGCGGCCTGTCCACTAAGGCAGTTCGGGCCTCACGTTCACCCCGGTCAGGCCGGAGCGTCGGTGCCGGTGCTCGTTTTCCGCGCTCCGGCTCGATCGTGGCGTCCGGACGCGGCGGATCCGGTCGGGCGGGACGGGCGGAGGAGCGCAGAGAGGGAGAACGAACCGTCCCGGGCTGATTGGCAGCGACCGGCGCCCCCTCCGGCGCCGGATCGCCCACCCAGGAGGTGCCGTTCGCCCGTACGGGCTTGATCCACCGGCGGGCACCGCACCACAGGGTGCGGATCGGCGTGGCGTTCACGTCGGTCCTGGAGGAGGAATCGGTGACGAACTCGACGTCGAAGGCGCCGGCACGGGCAGGCGACATGGACTGGGCGCTGATCGGGGTGGTGCTGCTGGTCGTCGGTGGGTGCCTGCTGCTGTGGGTCGGCGGGCAGGCGGCGAGCCTGCTGACCGGCAACGGGTTCGCCGCCGGCCCCGTGACGGCCGGCGTGCGGGCGCTGTTGACCGACCGGGACAACCCCGCGGCCGCCTGGGACTCGGCGATGCCCGACGCGCCCGCCTATTGGTGGATCACCACGACCGTCACCGGCGCGCTCCTCACGGTCGGCGCGGTCGCGTTCGCCCGGCTGCGCGGCGGACTGCGCCGGCGGGGCCGGCTCACGGAGTTGGCGTCCCGCCCGGGAATGGCGACCAGCCGGGCGATCACCGCCGCGGTGGGGTCGAAACGGTTGCGGCGCAGCGCCCCCGAACTGCGACCCACCCTGGCCGGCCGGCTCGGGCCAGGGGAGTTGGGGTGGTGTTGGGGCACGGCCCGCGGCGTCCGGGTATGGACCAGCGTCCGCGACTCGGTCGTGCTGCTCGGCCCGTCCGGCGCCGGCAAGGGCGTCTACGTCGTCAACAACCGCATCCTGGACGCGCCCGGCGCGGTCGTGGCCACCTCGACCCGTCCCGACGTCCTATCCGTCACCATCACTCACCGACGGACCACCGGTCCGGTCGCGGTGATCGCCACCGACGGGTCGATGGACGGACTTGCCGAGGTGGTGCGCTGGTCCCCGATCCAGGGCTGCCGGGACGGCCGGGTGGCGGCGGCCCGCGCCCAGGTCCTCGCGGCCGGCTCCTCCAGCGGGGTGGAGGACGCGTCGTTCTGGCAGGGCTGGTCGGAGAAGGTCATCAAGACCTTGCTGCACGCCGCCGCCTGGTCCGGCGCCGGGGTCGACGAGTTGTGGCGGTGGTCCCAGTCCGCGGTCGCCGCGCGGTCCGCGCTCGCCGTGCTGCAGAACCTGGACGGCCGCGACGCGAGCGTCGGCGAGCGGGTCGAACCGGGGTGGGCGGACACCCTGGCCCAGGTCGTCGAGGGGGATGAGAAGTTCCGCGGCAACGTGTGGGCCGGCGTCGGCAAGGCCCTGGCCGGCCTGGACCTGTCCGCGGTCCGCCGCCGGTTCGACCCGCGTCCGGGCGAGAACTTCAACCCGCAGCAGTTTCTCGCCGACCAGGGCACCCTGTATCTGTTGGCGGAGGCGGACGACCCGGCGTCCCGGTTGTTGCAGTGTCTGGTCGCGGATATCACCCGCACCGCGAAGGACCTGGCCGATCACTCGCTGCGGTCGCGGTTGGATCCGCCGCTGACACTGGTGCTCGACGAGATCGCGAACTGGGCGCCGCTTCCCGCCCTGCCGACCTATGTGTCGGCGTACGGGGGGTCGGGGATCGTGACGATCGCGGTGATCCAGTCGCGGGCGCAGATGGCCCGGTCCTGGGGCAGTGATGCGGCGAAGGCGATCTGGGACTCGGCGACGATCACCGGGATCCTGGGTGGGGTCACCGACGCGGAGAACCTGCGGGACTTCGTCGCGATCGCCGGCGATCGCGATGAGACCTCGTGGCAGGCGTCCACCGGCAAGGGTGGGGGCGTGCTGGGGTTCGGGGCCGGCCGGTCGTATTCGGAGCAGACCCGGACCCGGGCGGTGCTCACCACCGGGGAGATCCGCGGACTGCCCGAAGGCACGATGCTGATGTTCTATAAGGGCCTGGACCCGATGCTCGTCCGGATGACCGCCTACTACCGCCGCCGGGACCGCAAGGCGCTCCTGGCCGGCCGTGAACGGGTCGAGGCGACGATCAGCCGCGCCGGCACCGACCACCCGATCCTGGCCGAACCGGTCGAGGACTACTAAGTGCGGCCGCCCCGAGCTGGTTCGGCGTGGACACCCAGCCGGTGGGCCCGCCGCGGCTGGTACGCCGACTACATGAACAGCCCGGCCTGGGTCGCCCGGAAACGCCGCTGGTTCCGCGAGCACTGGGCGCGCACCCACCAGCCCGCGGTCTGCGTCGTCTGCGGCGTCCGTCCGGTCGAGCTGCACCACATGGACTACGGGCGACTCGGCAACGAGAAGCACGATCAGCTCACGCCTCTCTGCCATGTCCACCACGCTCGGATCCACATCGCCTGGGACGCGACACCACATCTGCGCCGGCTCGGCCGGCGAGCGGCCACCATCGTGCTGGTGCAGGCCATGCGGTGTGAGCGCTGAATTCCGAACTCGCCGGTGTCGGGCTGCTTGCCGCCCAGGTGTTTCATGATGAAACACCTGGGCGCAGTTACAGGGCGGGCCCCGGCAGCTTCGTCAGGTGTTTCATAGTGAAACACCTGAACCGGCGTCTACTGGAGCAGATCGCCGATGTCGGGATGGCGGCGACGAGCGGACGCGCGTTGGTCGACCGCGGTGGCGCGTGTGGAGGCGGCGGCTGCGGCCCGTTCCGCGGCGATCGCGGCGGGCAGCAGCTGCTCGAGGCTGTCCAGCCACAACTGGCTGATCTCCGTTGTGGGTGGGCCTGTCTCGCCGGCGAGCGCCTCCCTCGCAAAGAGGTCGGCGAGTTCGCGGCGTTCGTCCGCGACGACGGTCTCGCAGGCTGTGTGCTGTTGCGCGTCCAGGACGGTCCGGGCGGCGTCCGCGGCGGATTGTGCGGCCCGGTCGACGGCTTCGGCGGCCAGTTCCTGCAGGCGTTGGGCGACCTGCTCGCGGTCCTGGTCGGTGGCACCCGCCGGGTTCTCCACTGTGTCGGCCAGGATCGCGGGGGCGAGGTCGTGGCGTAGTTCCGCTGCTTGCAGGATGTCGGTGACGACGTCGGCGGCGGCCTGCAGGGCGGCCGCGCGGATGCGTTGCCGGGTCTGCTGGTCGAGGTGGTCGTGCCACAGTTGGTCACCTGCGGGGGGTGTCGCGGCGGCAGGTTCGGGTTCGGCCTGGTGGCGGGTGGCGGTGCAGCCGGTGATCGCGGTGGCTTCGCGGAGCCGGTTGACGGCGGCTTCGCGGCGTTGGTCCCAGTCCAGGCCGATCATGCCGACGCCGGCGTCGGGGTGGCGGGTGAGCAACCACCCGGTCCACAGGTGCCCGATGTCCTCGCGGAGGGCGGGGTGGGTGAACCAGCACGGTGGGATGACGGTGGCCGGGATCCGGTAGGTGCCGCGGAGCCAGCCGATCCAGTCGCCCAGGTCGGCCAGCGCGTGGCTGTAGGCGTCGGCGGGCAGGTCGTCCCAGCACACCACCATCGGGACCGGTGGTGAGCTGGCCTGCCCGCCGAACGTGGCCGGGTCGAAGACCGGTGAGGTCACCGGCCCGTCCCACGGGTGAGCCGGGCCTGCTGGTGGGCGGCGTCGACCGGTCCACCCAGGGTGGGCAGGGCAGCGGTGCGGCGTCGGATCTCCTGCTCCTGGCGGCGTTCGCGGGATTCGGCGACGGCGTCGACCAGGCCCATGAGTTGACGGCGGACCTGCTTGCCCAGGGCGTCGTACTCGGCGGCACGCTCGGGGTGGGGTGTCGCGTCACCGGACGCGATCATGCCCATCTTCGAGTTGTCGGCACCCTCCATGGTGCCCCCGTGGTTGGGGACGTCGGACAGGAACACGTAGCCGAAGCCCCCCGGGCCGGGTGGGCGCAGCACGGTGATCTTGCGGCCGGCGAACGCGGCGTCGATGGCGATGATGTCGTCCCAGTCGTCGTTGGATCGCACGGTTTCCGGGCGCAACGCCGGCTCGAGATCGCCCCGCGGCGATGCATCGGCCGGGACGGTGTCGTCGGGGGTGATGGTGTCCCACACCGGTGACTCGTCCAGGACCTGCTTGAGCCGGCCGACGAGTTCGACGTCCAGGCTGGTGAACCCGTGCCGTTGACCCCGGCCGCGGATCAGCGACAGGGCCGCTTCCGCGGCGGCGAGGTCCGCCTGCACGGACTCGGTTCGGCTGCGGTCCGCGTCGTCACCGACTCGATCGACGATGGACGCCAGCGGGTCGGGATCGGGGTTGCCGGCGTGGGCGTGGGCGCGTTGTTCGGCCTCCCGGGCCAGGACGACGGCCGGTTCGACCGTCGGGGTCCACCAACGGTAGGCGTCGTAGGCGGCCTCGTCCGGGGTGACCCATTTGGTCTGCCGACGCAGGTACCGGCCGAAGGCCAGTTCGGCCTCGTCGGTGCGGAGCCGGTAGTCCTCGCGAAGGGTCTGCAGGACGTTGGCGGCGAAGTGCCGGTGCCGGTCGGAGTCGTCGAGTGCGGGGTCGTACCCGTTGACCGGGGCCGCGGTCACAGCGACCGCCCGTTGGTGACGGCCTGCTCCGTCGTGGGGGAGGGCGCGACGCCGGCGGTGACCGCGGGGGAGCGGTTCGTGTCGTGGGCGGGTTGGTTGACGACGGGGATGTCGCGGCCGTTCTCGCGGACGACGGACAGGACGTCGCTGACCCGGGCGGCCCGGGTGTGCTCGTCCATGCCTGCCGGGAGGTTCCAGCTCGTGGTCGCGGCCGTCCAACGGAACCCGTGATCCTTCAGGGTGCGGTGCAGCGCCGTCGCGGTCCGGCCGACACCGACGACCACCGTCGCCTCGCCGGTGTGGTGGATGACCGGTGTCGTGTCCTGGGCGATGTCCTGGCCATTCGGGTCGGTGGATCGGTCGTCGACGGTCGGGGTGACGGTGCGGGCGTAGACCTTGATGGTGCCGCCGGTGGAGCCGTCTCGGCGGTCGAACAGTTCCAGTTCGGGGCGGCCTTCGACGGTGACCCGGTCACCCTTGTGCAGGTTGTCGCCGGCGTCCTCGGCGGCCTTCCCGAACAGGGTGATGTTGAAGAACTCGGGGTCGGTGGATGTCCATTCCCCGTTGCGCTTGACGCGGTCGTGGCTGGCGATGCGCAGGTGCGCCCAGCTGGTGCCGGCGTTGCTGACCCCGAAATCGGGGTCGGCGGTCAGGTTGCCGTCGATTGTGATTCGTGCGGGCATGCGAACTCTCCCAACAATGGAAGGGATACGGTCGGCGAACCCGGGTGCCGTCGGCCGATCGGCACTGGGGGTCGCCGGCGTCGTTTGACGCCACCCACCAGTGCCGCCCCGATCGGTGAGCTATCCGCGCGCCGACAGACAAACCGGCGCCGCATGATTCACAACGTCCGCCCGGACCTTTGCGTCGACGGGTCGAGACTCGAATCCCACTGCGGTCGAGAATCGGTGGTGAGCCTGCGCAGCATTTCCGACAGACGCCGGTGGTCGGATTGCTGGGCCGATGCAGCGGAATCGTCGGGACGTTTCCCGAGTGGTGTCGGGTCGGTGATGTCCCAGCGATCCCGGTAGGTCGCCAGAACACGAATGACCGCGCTTCGCTGTTCGTTGTTCATTGATGCCGGGATCGCGTTCGTCCACGGCGCCGTAATATTGATCGCTTCGGCGGCGAGGTGGTCGGCGCGTTGCTCGATCAATTCGTAGCGTTTACCGATCGCGGTGACCATTTCCGGGTCGGACAATCCGGCGGTGGCGTCGATGATGAGGCCGGCGACCAGGGTCGGCTGGAATGCCGACGTGCGCGAACGCAAATGGGTGCGGATCATGGTGGTGAGATTGTCCGCGGTCAGGGATTCGCGGGGTCGGGAACCGATGATGACCGGCAATTCCCGGGTCAGATCCACGCCCTTGATGTGGGCGTGCCGGATGGCCAGGACCAGCTCCGGGAAATGCTCGTCGTCCAGGATTCTCCGAACAGGTGGGGTGTCGCCCAGCAGGGTCAGCAGCAGGTCTTCGGCGGCCAGGTCGTGGGCGTAGGCGGCGATCGTGTCGGCCTCGTCCGCCAACTGCCGGATCGAAACGGCCCGGTCCTGCACGGTCCGGATGGTCTCGTGGGCGGATGTGGCGGCGCCGGAATGCGCGGTGATGGCGTCGGCGACCTGGGCGGTGGTGTGGGCGTCCTGGTCGGCGGGTCCGCCGACGGGATGGGTCAGCCGGTCCCGCAGGGTGGTGGCCGGGTCCAATACGAGGTAGGCGTGGTTGGCGTACCGGCCTCGGGTCATCGCGACGTAGAACGGCTCGCGTTGGGTCAGGGCGTCGGCCAGGACGTGGCTGGTGTCCACGGTCAGGCCCTGGGCGCGGTGGGCGGTGGTCGCGTACCCGAGGTCGACATGCTCCCGCACATACGCCGGGGTGAGGATGACCGCGGCCGCCCCGGGCTGGCCGGCGTCCAGAAGCCGAACGGTCAGGGAACCGTCGCGGTGGGCCCGTTGCACCTGCCAGCGTTGCCCGTTGCGGACGAACCCCGCACCCAACCGCCCACCCACCGCCGGTTCGGCGGTGGTGCCGTCGGAGGTGGTGCGGTCGATACGGCGGGTGACGACGACATCGCCGCGGCCCACAGACAGCCCGTTGCGGACCACGACCGTCGCGGCGTCGTCGACCTGCCCGGTCTGGACCAGGTCGGCGCGGGCGCGCTGGTTGAGATGGACGACGGTGTCGTTGTCCGCGGCGATCAGGACGCTGCTCATCCCGGCGCGGACGTCGGTGAGCCAGCCGGTGTACGCCTGGTCGGTCATCTGGTCCTGGTCGCCCGAGGCGATCCGCTGATGGTCGGCGTAGTCGGCCAGGGCGGAGGGGTCGCCGGTCCGGAGTCGATCGGCCGCGACCTCTTCCCATGCGCGGCGGGTGCCGTCGGGGTTGACGAAGCGGCGGACCTGGGTGAGCGTGGGCGGGGCCGGGTGGCGGGCGCAGAGCAGGCCGAACGCGCCGCCGGTCTCCACCGCGGACAGCTGGCACGGGTCCCCGACGAGCAGAAGCTTCGCTCCCGCCTCGTTGGCCTGCCGGGCGAGGTGGGCGAGGGTGAAGGTGCCGGTCATGCCGGCCTCGTCCACGATCAGCAGCTGCCCCGGCCGGAGCCGCCACCGGTCGTGCTCACCCTGCACCCGTGCCATGGCCGTCCGCAGCCCGTCGATCCGACCCGTGTGATTCGCCTTCTCGATCGCCTGGGTCAGCAGAGCGATCCGGTGCGCCCGCCCCTCTTGCCGGTCTTGCTGGGTGATCCATTGGGCGGTGTTGTCGGTGACGATGCCCAGGTCGTCGGCGAGGACCTGGGCGGCCACCGCCGACGGCGCCAACCCGACGACGCTGCCCGGGCCGTGCTGCGCTTCCCACATGGCGCGGACGCCGGCCATCGTGGTCGTCTTGCCGGTGCCGGCCGGCCCGAGAAGCACCTCGACCACCCGCCCCGACGTCACGATCTGCACCGCCGCCGGTCGCTGATCCTCCTCCGCCAATCCATGGTTCCGGCCGGGCAGGTCCTGCTCGGCAACCCGGCCTGCCCGATCCTCATCGACCGTCGGTGCGGACCGGTCGTCGGCGAGCTGCAGCAGCTCGTCCTCGGCGGCCAGCACCGCGGTCGAGGTGAACGTCTCGGCCGGCGCGAACGGGCTCGCGCCGCCAGGTTCGCGCAGGACAACCGGGGTGGGAACCAGTTCGGGTGGGGTCAGCGAGACGGAGAGCCGCTCGGCCGCGGCCACGATCCGGTCCCGCACCGCGACCGCGTCCTCGACCGAGGCGTACTGGCAGTTGCCGGCCGCGAGATGACGCATCGCCTCCGCGGTCAGGTTCCACCGGGTCCACGTCGACCGACTGGTTGAGACCGCGTCCACCACGCACAGCGCGATCGCCTCCACCTCCACGTCCGCCAGCTCCGCGCCACGCGGCAGCGACATGTCCGCCGTAGTGGTGGTGACCGTGGTGGCCCAGGTGGTGGGGTCCTGGCCGAGGACGGACTCAGCGGTCGTGCGCCACTGCTGCACGGACTGGGCCAGGTTCGGCGCCTTCTTCGCATCGCGGGTGGTCAGGGTCAGGTGCTGCCGGATCCGGTTGATCGCGTTCGTGTCGGGTCGCCACCCGGTCCGCAACACCAACTGGCCGATCGCGGTGTCCACCGCGGCCTCGATGTCGGCCGACCGTTGCGAGAAGGCGGCGATCAGCGCGTCAGGAACCGGGGTGAGTTCGCGGCCGACCCGCCGGTTGCTACCGGCCCGGCGTTCCCGCGGACCCCAGGTCAGGCCGGTGCGGCGGGTGACCTCGTCGGCCAGCAGCAGGTCGTAGGTGTCGGAGTAGGCGACCGCAGCCTGATGCAGGGTGGCCCCGTCGAGGGTGCGCCAACGGCCGTCCGGGCCCTGGACCCGGTTGGCGACCGTGACGTGGGTGTGCAGCTGCGGGTCGCCCTTGCGGGAGTCCCAGTGGTCGAACGCGGCCGCAACCAGTCCGTTGACTCGGACCCGGCGGACGCCATGCCTGCCGAGCCTGGTGAACGTCGCCTCGGCCTCGATCAGCTCGAACGTCGCGGCCAACGCGGCCCGGTGGGCCAAATACAGCTGCTCCTGCACCGGCGCCAGCGCGACCGCCCACAACGCGGACACCGACTTCGGCACGCTGAACGTCAGGTCGAACCCGGCTACCGCGGTCCGGGTCTTGGTTTCCTTCTCATCCGCGGTGATCTTCTCCACCAGCGCAGCCCGCGCCTCGACGGTCAGGGTGTCGGGGAGTTTGGCGATGCGGCGGTCGATTCGCTCCTGCCGGGTTGGGTACTTCGCCGGCGGCCGCCCCAGCCGATCACCGGTGAATGGGTTGCGGGCTTCCTCGAACAATGCCCGCAGCTGCTCTTCGGTCACCTCCGTGCCGGCCATGGTGCCGGCGCCGAGGGCAGCCATCCCGGACCCCAGCCACGTGCCCGGCGGATAGCCCTCCGCCGTGTAGTAACGGGTCAACGGTGACGCGCCGACGTCGCCGGCGCGGCCATCGCCGACCGCGACGTGGCCGACCAGATAGTCGACCGACGCCATCTTCGCCAAGCTCATCACCACGCCCTTAGGTGTTGTCGGCGCTCGCGAGTTAACGATCTTGCCCCCGAGCCTCCGGCGAGGCGGTGCAAATGGTGTGCATCTTCCAGCCGTTGAGCTTTCGCCCAGGTCTGGATGGGCGATGGATCGCTGGACTTCCGGTGGGGGACCGGTGGTGAGTCGGCCGCGGAAACATGGTCGGCGGGTCCTCCTGGTGCAGCCAGAAGTTGCCGTTGCCGGAGTCGGCTGGCAGGTTTCTTGTCGGGGGGATTCGACATGTGGGATCTGGATTGCTGCAGTCGGGATCATGACGTCCCCTGCCTTCGACCATCGCGATCCGGCCATCGGCCTCGCGGCGGCGGTCATCGAGTTGTCGGCCGTACCGGGGAAGCGTCCGGGAGTCATTTCTGCGAAGGGCAGTCACGAGGCGCATGGACCTGATAGCCGGCCAGAATGTGCCCCTCGTCGGCGGCGCCGTCAACGTGCGCCTGCGGCATCCCGGACGAGCGTCAGTCGACATCGTCGCCCTGTTGCTCGACGAACGAGGCCAGGTCAAGGGCGACGCCGACTTCGTCTTCTACAACGCTCCTCGCCACCCGAGCGGCAGTGTCACGCTCACCGAAGCAGGACTCAGCCTGGACCTACGGCTGGTTCCGGCGGCCGTCGAGCGAGTCATCGTTGCAGCGAACAGCGACGGCGGGAGCAACCTCGATCTCCTGACGGTTTCGGTGGAGAGCGGAGAAAAGCTCACATTCGCACCGGCCAGTCTGTCCGGCCTCCCGACCGCGGTGCTGGTCGAGATCTATCGCCGAGGAGGTGCATGGCGGGTCCGCGCGGTTGGCCAGGGCTGGGCTGCCGGCCTGGCCGGCCTGGCTCGCGAGTATGGGGTCAACGTCGATGCCGAACCCGAGCAGCCGGCGGCCCCATCGGTCCCGACGATGCCGGAGCCGGACCTGGCGCCTGTCCGGTCAGAACTGGAGCGGCTGGCCCGACGCCGGGACGCGCTGCGCGAAGAGGTCGACGCGCTCGAACGGCAGGCACGCGAGGCGCGCGAATCGATCGTCGAGGTGAACGAGCTCAGGCTGCTCCAGGAAGTGGGCTACTACCAGTTCCGGCACCCACTCGACGACGTCGTGGCCTCGAAGAAGCGTCTTGACCGGCTGCGTGCGCAGATCAAGGAAGCGATCAGCAAACGGACGGCCGTCCGCGGCAAATCCGGCTGGATGGTGAACGGATCGCTGAAGGAAGGGGCGGCCCTTGTCCGTCAGTTCAGCGACCTGATGCTGCGCACGTACAACATCGAGGCCGACAACTGTGTCCGCACCGTGCGCGCGCACACGATCGACGCGGCGAGAAAGCGGTTGGAGCGAACCCGGGAGGCGATCATCAAGAATGGCAGCACGATGGGCGTCGCGATCGACGAGGCCTACCATGCGCTGCGTTTGGAGGAGCTCCAACTGACCGCGGACCATCACCTCCGGGTCGAGCAGGAAAAAGAAGAGGCGCGAGAGGAACGGCAGCGGCAGCGCGAGGAGGCCAAGGCGCAGGAGGAATTCAAAAAGCGGAAGAAGGACCTGCTCAAGGAGCAAACGCATTACCAGAGCCTTCTCGAGCGATCCCGGGCCAACGGTGACGAGGCAGCAGCGCTGGAGGCGAGGGAGCGACTCGCGGAAATCACCGACAGCATCGAGGAAGTGGAGGATATGGCGGCGAACACCCGCGTCGGCTACGTCTACGTCATCTCCAATGTCGGTGCGTTCGGTGATCGCGTCGTGAAGATCGGTATGACCCGTCGCGAGGACCCGCTGCAACGGGTCTTCGAGCTGGGCAGCGCGTCGGTGCCATTCAAGTTCGACGTGCACGCGCTCGTCTTCAGCCACGATGCCGTCGCACTGGAAACCGCGCTGCACCGGGAGTTCGATCAGCATCGGGTCAACCGGGTCAACCGCCGGCGCGAATTCTTCCGAGTAAGCCTGCCCGAGGTGCGGGCCGCGCTGGAGAAGGTCGGGACGAATCACGTGGTCGAATTCCGTGAGCTCGCGGAAGCCCCGGAATGGCGGCAGAGCCAAGCACAGCTTCCTCGAGACGTCCGCCCCGGCGTCGACCTGAGCCGATAGGAGCAACTGGACCAATGGCCCGTCGACGCGGAGTCCTCGCCACACTTATACAGATCCAGCGGGAAGCCGAACGTGACCGGCAACGGCGAGCACGAGCAGCCGCGAAGGCCCAACGGGACGCGCAACGCGCGGCCGCAGCGCGCACCCGGGCGGCGGTGCAGGACCAGAAGCTCAGGGACCGCCTGTACGCGGAGGATCGAACTCGGGAGGCCGCGGAGGATACGGCGCAACTTGAGTACCAGGTCGAGGCGCTGCAGGGCCTCCTCGCCGCGACACTCGATGTCGACGACTTCCTGGACCTCGAAGCGCTCAAGCGGCCACCGAACTACCCAGTCTTCGATCCGCTCACAGTCGGAGCGCCGCCGACGCCCCCCAACGAGGCCGACTACACGGTCGAGGGTCCTTCGGCCCTGGGGCGGGTGTTCGCCGCCTCGAAACACGCGGCCCGAGCCGAACAACGTCAGGCCGAGTATCAACAAGCCCTGTATGGCTACCAAACCGCGGCCCAGCGGCATGCGCTGCAGCTGGAGGATGCTCGGCGCCGTCACGAGGCGTCCGTCGCGCGCCAGGTGCAGGAGCACCGCCAACACGTCGAAGAGATCAGCGCGCTGCAACGCGGGGTGGCGACCCGTCAACCAGAGGCCGTTGTCCGCTACCTGGACCTGGTGTTGGAGGCGGCCGACTACCCCGACGGGTTCCCGCACTCGTGGCGTCTGGCGTATGCGTCATCATCCGGCCATCTGGCGATCGAGTACGAGTTGCCGACGATGGATGTCGTGCCGGCCGAGAAGGCCTTCAAGTACGTGAAGAGCTCCGACACGATCAACCCGACCGCTCGACCGGCCACCCAGATCCGCAGCATCTACACGGAGGTGGTGCGGCAGACCGCCCTGCGGGTCGTGCACGAGGTGCTGGAGGCCGACCGCGCAGGTGTGATCCGCACGGTGGTTCTCAACGGGTTCGTGAACGGGACGGACCCGGCCACCGGCCAGCAGGTTCACCGCTGCCTGGTGGCCCTCGCGACGAGCCGGGACAAGTTCCTCGGCATCGACCTCGCGCGGGTCAACACCGTGGAATGCCTCCGGCATCTCGAAGCTCGGATCAGCAAGGACCCGAGCAAGCTTCAGCCGGTTGAGCCGATCGAGCTGGCAGGTTCGCTGGAGGCGGACTACACGCTGGACACCGATGGCGAGGCCGGACCCAGTTCCGACTCCTCGCCGGCCGACTCCGTGACGTCTGGCCACGTGGCGCCGCCCGAGGCTTCGACGCAGCGGCAAGAGTTGATCGCCGGTCAGAACGTTCCGCTTGGCGAGCCGCGGGTGCAGGTGGACCTGCTGGCCCGCAACGTGGACCTGTCCATGCTTCTCGTCGGAGCGAACGGACGGGTCGACCGGGACGAGGACTTCGTCTTCTACAACAACCCCCGAAGCGCCGACGGGGCAGTGACGCTGACCGCCAACGGTGCGAGCGTCTCCACAGACCTGCTGCCGCAGCGCTGCGAACGCGTTGTCGTCGTCATCAGCGCCGGCGACGGCAACAGCATGGCTGACGCCACCGCCGTCCTACGCCAGCCCGGAAGCGCGAACGATCTCCGATTCCGCCCCGCAGACGCGGCCCGCGTCAGTGCGCTCGTCTGGGGCGAGATCTACCTCCGCAACGGCAACTGGCGCCTGCGAGCAGTCGGACAAGGGTGGTCCGACGGTCTCGCAGGCTTGGCGCGCGACTACGGGGTGAACGTCGATTAGCGGCTCATCGACCGCCCACTCCCGTTTGCGCGACCCGACGTGACCAACGGCCGGAAACGCTATGGTCCCGTGTCGACATCTCGCAGTTGTACATGCTGAGCGCTTCGTCCCGAACGCGGATACGAGCCGACTGATACTGCCGAATGATGCTGTCTTCGCGGGCGACACCCCTGAGCTGCGTTGATAGCCCACCAGGGGAGACGCGGACCGTGATGCTTTTCGGGTGCTCGTCGTGCCTCGGTGTCGAGGATCGACAGGCGCCGGCTACGCCCGCCGAGCAACGCTGGCGATGATCACGATCACGGCAGTCACTAGCCCCTCGACATGCCTTACCTACTTGATCTTGATTCGTCGACGACGGCTCTGCAACGTGATCAAGACGTCGCAGCATCGTCCCGGATCGAAGCCCGGGTTCCGGCGGCGGTGCGAGAGGCTGCCCCATCTATTGCGCATCCCACCGGGACCCCGGCTAGCACGGTTCGCAGGGCCGATGCAAGCAGGCGTCTTTGCACTGAGGGACAGAGCAGGACGCGGGTGCCCTTGGGTCGGGCCGACGCGGGCGTCGGAGATCACCAGTTGTACCCCGGCCAGACCCCAGACCTCCAGCCTGGGATCGGAGCCGTCAAGAAGCGTCCCATGACCGTTGCCGAAGTCTACGATTGCCTGAGAGCGAACCTGTTTCGAACGCACGAACCCTTTCGGTCACCCGACACGCTGCCCCAGGTCAAAAGGTGCGATCTACGAACCCTGAAGAGCCAGTTGTCCGGTTAGGGCTGCAACGCCATCGCCCTCGGGGCGTACTGAGATAATCACGCAGTGACCGCCAAAGCTGAGCGAGAAACGACGTCCTGGCGCTGCCCCAGGTGCGGGACAATCGCTTACGGACCCGGAAGATGCCCTAGGTGCAATCAACCGTACGCCGCACAAGCCGTTCGGGAGTCAAGGTCAATCGAGTGGCGCGGCCCAATCGAGACCGAGACGATCATGTCAGCTCTCAGCTTCGACCGGTCGCGACGTTCGTTGACGCGAAGCCCCTCTGATACTGCTAAATCACTCCGACGACTCACTGAACAGTCTGACGAGAAAGGAAGACCACCCGTGAAGCCAAAGAAGAGGATCAAACTCCTGTTCTTGGCATCTGATCCTAGTGATGCTGCCCGTCTCCGGCTCGCCCAGGAACAGCGCGATGTTCGCGAGACGCTTCGCCTCGGTACAAGTCGGAAGGTCGAGATTCACGAGCGCGTGGCTGTCAGAGCACGCGACATCAGTGCAGCGATGCACGAGATTCAACCAGACATTGTGCATTTCTCTGGACACGGAGACACTGACGGAAACATCTGCGTTGAAGACGCTTCAGGTAATTCCAGACCCGTTGCGCCTGATGCGCTAGGAGGGCTATTCGCTCAATTCCCAAGGACCCAATGCGTGGTGCTCAATGCGTGCTTCTCAGCCGTGCAATCCCAAGCAATCGCTGAGAACGTTGACATCGTAATTGGCATGCGATCAAGCATTGGTGATGCTGCCGCGATCGCCTTCTCAATTGGCTTCTACAAGGCAATCGCAGCTGGTCGCGGCTTCTTTGACGCATACAAGCTGGGCCTCGTCGAGATGCGACTTGAAGGGATCGCCCAGCATGGAGTGCCCGAGTTGTTGGTTACCCGGCAAAGTACTTCAACAAATGATGCAATTCTTGAAGGCTCCAGCAGACTGAAGCTCCTTCTGCAGCTGTTGCTACGCGCACTACCAGGAGGATGGCGATACATTGGCTGGAGAGAGGTGGATGATACATCGATGGAAACGGTGCAATACGGAGAAGATCGTACGCGCTATTTTCACGTTGTCTTCGAATCGGAAGGCATAGTCAGCAGGGCCAAACTCGAACGTATCGCTTCGATGGTCGAAAATTCACAAGACATCGCAAGAACGCTCGTGCTGGCGGTCCCGTCAAAGTACAACCTGCCGGAGAAGTCGTTCTCGAATCGGTACGTTCGTTATCTCCAAGTCTCGGGGCCTGACGATCTTGTCAATCTCAGGACGGCTATTGATGACCTGTCAACCTGAAGCATCGCCCACTGAGTGGCCATTAAGTAGCCAGAGGTTGGATTACAGTGAGGACAAGCGACCATCCGATAACATGGCTTAGTTGGCCTCCCTGGGCGGCTGTGCCTCGTCCCGGCTGAACGGCCTGCCGCTTGAGCGCGCGCCGCACTCCGACCCCGTCCAATTCAGGTACCCGCCGCTGTAGTTGCTGGCAACGCTTTCGACACGGCGTCACTTCCGATTGGCGAGCCGGTCGTGGCAGCGCCGCAGGATCCGCCCTCCACGGTACAGAGGGTCGCCGGCCCCGCCCCGTGTCCGGTGCTGTCCTGTTTGGACGCGGCGGAGGACCTGGTCGACCCTCGAGCAGAACGAGCCTGACACCGTGGAAGGCGTCGAGCACCCGCGTTGCCGCCGGTAGACGGCTGGTCAGGGCGGTTGCGTAGCCGCGGAACGGATCCAGGGATGCGGTCACGACGGCCCGGCCGGCCGCTACGCCTCGTCCCAGGCGGTCAGCCAGTCAACCGTCCGCACCCATTGAGCCACCGACATCGCAGACCTAACCCCCGGCCGCCCTACTGCGGGCTGCTGGACGTCGTTGCGGGCCGCTCCGGCCGGGTCCAGGGTGCTCGTCGCACGCAGGAACGCGGTCTCGTCGACGCCGACCGCCGTGACGCCGGTGAGCCGGTCCTGGTCGTCGACCATTGGGGTGCCGCGGTCGAGAGACTTTGCTCATGATCGTGTGCCAGGACACGCCGGCTGAGATGCACTGATGAGTAGCCTGGGGTCCTCACGATCCGTGTTCACAGCCAAGTGAATGCAACACGTGAGTAATGCCTCAGGTGGGCAATCAGACTACCGGAGCGTTCGCGCTGCCCGGATTTCGGGTGGTGGCCAGCGAGGTGCTCGACGGCGAGTGGCACCTGCAGGTGGAGACGCCGCGTGAGCCGACGGGCTGACGACCTGCGGTGCCGTCGCCCGGGTGAAGCACCGGCGGACGGTGACCATGCGGGATGTGCCAGCGGGCGTTGGTCCCCTTTTTCCCAGTTGTGAAAGAGGGTCTTCGAGTGCCGGTACGAGTTATGCGAGAAACAAGACCTGGACCGAACAGCACGAGGCGATCGCTTCCCGGGTGGTGTTGACCGACCGGGCGCAGCAAGCGGGCGAGGAGGTCGGCCACCACGACCGGGCGGACTCGTCGTTCGGGGCCCAGCTCGCCTGGGGTGTCGCCCGGGATCAAACCCCCAGTCAACTTCATAGCGAAGAGCCCCCATTGGTTGTCCTGGGGCATCGGAGGCACGCCCTCGAGGATTCACTCCCGCGCAACAACGGCCTTCCTGCGATTCGAGCACCCGCCTGCCGCTGCATAGGAGACGTGATCCGCTAGACTACACGAACTAGGTACCCAGTGCGCACAGATCCATGTCGTACTGTCTCGACGCTGACTAAGGCGAGGCTTGCGAGATGCAGGAGCATAAGTACGACGTTTTCCTTTCCTATAATCGCTCCGACACCGGCATTGCTTTAGGGCTAAAAGATGCACTGCGCGCGCGCGGCTCTTCTACTTTCCTCGATCAAGAATCAATCTCGCCTGGAAGCGATCTGGCTAGCCAGTTGATGGCGGGGATTCGCTCGTCGAAGATTTGCGCCATCTTGATTGGCCGCTCTTCGAAGGGATCCTGGGCTACGGCCGAACTAGAAGCCGCCGCCGTGACGGCGGCAATTGATCGGCGCCCGATTGTGGCCATACGCATCGATGAATCTACACTGCCGTCAATCTTGTCGGGCAGGCAGTACATCCCCATCTCATCAAGTGCTGGCGGCTCCGAGTTCTCTCGAGTTGCGGATGCGGTTCTCGCCTTATTGAAGCCGGAAGCTAGAGATAGTCAAGATGGCCGACAATCAGATTACGAACCCATAACCCGCAGCGTGCGCGCTGTTTCAGAAGATGAGTCCTTCTCGCGAGTCATTGAACTGCCTTCGAACGCTGAATCGAGCGTCTCGTCGTTAGGCATCGGTGAGCTTGGAGGCGCAGTCAATCGCAGTTCCGAGGACCTTCATCGTGAGCGGCAACTTTCGGAGCAGGCTCTGGCAATGTCTCAAAGAATCGGCGATCGCCGGTCGACCGCCCGGATCCTTCGCCGCCTCGGTGCGATCGCTCAAGGAACTGGCGATCCCTACAAGGCTCGCGACCACCTTGAAAATGCCCTAATAGCATTCCGAGAGATCGGTGACCGCCCGGCGGAAGCCGATGTCCTCCACGATTTGGGCTCTGTCGCTCAGCAAACCGGCGATCTCCACCAGGCTCGCGCCTACATCGAGCAGGCCCTCGTAATATTCCGGAAGATTGGTGACCGCCGGGCGCAGGCTCACGCGATTCAGGAGCTGGGAATTGTAGCCCAGCAGACCGGCGATCTCAACCAGGCTCGCGACTACATTGACCAAGCCCTCGTAATCTTCCGAGAGATCGGCGATTTCCCTGCGGAAGCCGAAACACTCCACGACCTGGGCATCATCGCTCAGCAGACCGGCGATCTTTACCAGGCTCGCGACTACATCGAGCAAGCCCTCGTTAGATTCCGGAAGGTTGGTGACCGCCGGGCCCAGGCCCAGTCGATTCAGCAGCTGGGCATAATTGCCAAACAGACCGGCGATCTCCACCAGGCTCGCGCCTACATCCAGGAGGCCCTTGCCACTTTCCGAGAGATTGGTGACCGCCGAGCGGAGGCCGGATCGCTGAACAACCTCGGCACCATCGCCCAGGAGACCGGGGATCTGGACCAGGCTCGCGCCTACATCCAGGAGGCCCTTGCCACTTTCCAAGAGATTCGTGACCGCCGGGCCCAGGCTCAGTCGATTCAGCAGCTGGGCATCATTGCCAACCAGACCGGCGATCTCCACCAGGCTCGCGCCTACATCCAGGAGGCCCTCGCCACTTTCCGAGAGATTGGTGACCGCCGAGCGGAGGCCGGATCGCTGAACAACCTCGGCACCATCGCCCAGGAGGCCGGAGATCTGGACCAGGCTCGCGCCTACATCCAGGAGGCCCTTGCCACTTTCCAAGAGATTGGTGACCGCCGAGCGGAGGCCCAATCCCTGAACAACCTCGGCAGCATCAGCCTCAAAACGGGTGATGCCGCCCGGGCTCGCGTACTGTACGAAATGGCGATGCTCGAATTCAAGGAGATCGGAGATCATCCGGCAGAGGCCACAATCACACATAACCTGGCAATTATTGCCCAACAGGAAGGCAACTACGACCAGGCCTACCAGCTTCTTCAGCTGGCGCTTACATCTCGAGAAGGAACGCAGGATGTTGCCGGGTACGCCAGCACGCTCAGCCAAATCGGCGCACTACTAACGGAATCTGGATCACCCGACGCAGCAGTCGCCTACAACGCCGCGAGCTGGCGTATTCGGCGAAAAATCGGAACTCAGGATATTGCAACTGATCTCGAATTGCTAGCCGAGCAGCGGGCCGCCCTGGGCGACGAGGTGTTCAAGAAGCTTCTCGAAGCTACCCTCCAGACTGACTCCACAGATCTATTGCGGGAGACCAGTTCCGAACAGGGCGGCGGATGAGCGACCAGGAGGAGGTTAACGAGCTTACCGTGCTCCTAAGGGTGCTTGACATTCTTGAAAAGAGCATTGAGACCAACGGTCTTCAGAACGTCGAGAGCGTCCAAATCACTCAGATAGCGAGTCAAATCATGCCAGGCTCGACGATTGGTAGGATCATTCATGCCAAGGTTTACGCGGATCAAGGAGAGGCAGTCATGGGCGACAAGTTCGAGGCACACGGGAATGCTCAAGTTGGCAACATGGGAAATAAGGCCGAGATTGGTTCGATCTCCTTCGGAGGTGCGAAGGAGGTTCCTGAGGGTCTTGATCTAGCTGTCCTTCGAGAGCAACTTGCAGCCCTTCGCGCAGAGATGCGTCAGCAGGCCTCGACGACGGAGGACGACGAGGCTGTGGTCGCAATCGGCAATGCCATCTCGGCCGCCGACGAAGGAGATCAGGAGAAGATTGGATCAGCACTGCAACGTGCTGGAAGGTGGTCCCTTGGCCTAGCCACCGCGATCGGAGCTGGAGTTGCGGCGGGGGCGATAAAGACAGCCCTGGGAATCTAGCGGACGGCGTCAGGCTGTTACTGCTTCAGTGCCAGACAATCGAGGACGGTCAGAGGGCCCGCAACCCTAGACTAGGCATTAGCCCAATGGGATTGCGTACCCCCATTCTGTTTCTCGACGGTGCACCCTCGCCAATCTAGATACCTGTCGAATTTCCTCGTTGATTCTGCGAGTTGGGCGAGTTTCGGTATGCCGTGAATCAGCCTGCATGCGCCCGCGCGGTCAATTCCCTCCGAATCGTTGTTGCCTCGGCGCAGGTAGCACTCTCCGGCCTCCAAGGCGCGGCCTAGGCATGAGGCTCTTGACGGGTCTGTCAAACCGGTCGAGGTGACTCAATTCGACGCATCGTCCAAAAGCAGGTGGGCGACGTCGGAGGCGGACCCGGCCTGTGGGCGCGCGGCGCGGATCGTGATTGCCGATACGAGTGTCCGTGCCTTCGCGGCGAGCACAATCGCGTAGGCCGGTCCAGCCTGGTTCGTCAAGAGGAAGAACTCCACCGCCTCATCGAAGATCAAGGTCTTATCCCTACTCCAACCTACGACGAGTTCAGCGGAACCGACCTTTCTCTCGTTCTCAATGTGTCGTTCTACGAGGCTCAAGTACATTGATTGGGCGCCATCGATGTTGCCCACTAGTCGGAGAAGTTGGGCCTCTATCCAATCGAGGTGCCACACGAGGGTGGCATCCTTCGCGCGAATAGCGTACTGCCTTCCGTATGCGATGGCTTGCCGTGCCTCGTCGGGACGCCCCAGTTCGAGGCAGGTGCGGGCAAGATTCTGCGACGCTGACCCGGCAATTCCGAAGTCACCAGCGTTGACGGCATCAACGATCACCCCTCGCAGACTGTCTGCGGCACCCTCGACATCGCCAAATAGCCACCGCAACGTCGCTAGCGACTGCCGCGCGTCGTGGAGGTGGTGCGTGGTGTTCGCTCTTGCGAACACGGGAATCGCCTCGCGTAGCAGCGTCAGGGCTTGCACCAGTTCGTCGGCACGTCGTAGTCCCGCCGACTCGGCCTCGTCGCCGCTGAACGGGAGAGCCGCCATGCGGTTCATGAAGAGCTTTGCGAGATTTAGCTTATTGCGAGCAACATCGAAATTGTTGCCTGCGTCCTCGTGAGCAGCGAGCGCCCGAAGTTCCTCCTGCACTGCCTCGTCCCAGAAGTTGATTCGCGACGCGATCCCGAACCGCTCCACCGTGGCTGTCGATCCTTGGGCGGTCTTGGTCGTCGTTCGTACCGTGGCAGCCTCGCTTAGGCTTCGCTCGGCGTCTTCAATCATTCCGGCGGACTCGAGAATGTAACCCCGGCTGGTGAGTGCTGATATTAGCGCGTCCGGATCGTCCGCTGCCCAGCTCGATCGACTGCGGGTCAGGACCTCGTCGATCATCGACAGCGCCTCATCCCAGTCGCCGGCTTCGTTCATCGCGTGGGCCACCACTAGCCGTGCCTTGTCGGCTTGAGCGGGACGGTCCAGTTGATCGAGGATGGCAACCGCTTCAGCGGCGATGGCTAACGCCTCATCGACTCGGTGCTGCTTCAACATGCTGGCTGCATGGTTCTCTAACACCCGTCCCGCCATCGCAAGGTCCAAGACGCGGTAGAGCACGATCGACTCATTGAAGGCTGCAGCAGCCTCCGCGAACTCACCTCGGTCGCTATGCGCCAGACCGAGGTGATTCGCGATGGACGCGATGTAGGCGGAGATGCCAAGCTCGTGGTAGACGGCGTGTGCCGCATAGAGGGCCTCTAAGGCTCTCTGTGAGCGGCGTGAACTGACGTCGCGAATGCCTGTTGCTTCTAGCCGGATCGCTTCCCAGAGGGGGTTGGAGGTGTACGCCTGCAATGCTGAGAGCAGGGTGTCGATCGCGTCGCCGATCTCTGGATCTGAACGGTCGGCGTAGTGGACGGCGGTGGCGTGGAGATCAGCCGCCAGTTGGTCGTCGATGATTGCTGGGTTCCAGTCGATCAATTGCCCAACTGTGGGTGGCGATCCCGCGAGGCTGTGACGAACGGCGCTTTTTACGAAGCGTCCGCGCACCTCCGCAGACAGCCTTGCGAACTCGTCAGCGGCCTCAGGAGGGTCGTCTTTGAGTTGATCAAGTGTCGCCAGAGCCTCCTGAAATCGGCCTGCACCCGAGTACGAGCGAGCTAGGTACAACCGGCTGACGGGAAGGTCGAGCATCGTTAAGGCTTCTTCGAACGCCATCGCAGCCTGGAGAAAGCGCTCATGTGCCGAGCTAGTGTGGTCGGACATTGCTACATGGAGCAGTGCAAGCGCACGAGCATTCGCGCCCAGTGCTTCCGTCAGGCCATCGGGGATCGCATCGCGATCCATCATCGCCAGCTCCCGACGAGTATGTATGGCGCCCAATGGGTTGGCAGGGCCGACCCGCTGAGGTCGAGGTCGTTCTCGCTCTGTTCCATCAGGTGCCGCTGAGCCCGACGGAGACTCTCAGCCCGCGAGTAACCGGCCTCCCACGCCTCGAAGAACGCTGCGAATACAATTTCAGCCATGTGACTGTGGATTGGCCAAAGCGTCGCCAGCACCGAGGAAGCCCCTGCGGTGAGCGCCGCGCGGACGATGCCACGGCGATCATCGCTCTGATGCGGTTCGGCGCGGCCGGTCTCGCATCCACCAAAACTCACCAGGGTTCCATCGAGCCTCAGCGCGGAAAGCTCCTCCATAGAAGCCAGGCGATCCGCGCCCTTCTCGTCGCGCAGCACCAGCCCTGATCGTCCTCTCCCTCCATAGTGAGCGTGGCAGACGAAGTGCACGGCCCGAGCACCTGGCAGTCGAGTTGATAGCGCGGCAAGCGTGTCGCCATCGCTCGCGTCGATTATGTCAGCGTCGAGGATCGCAGCGATTGACGCAGCCTCTCTCTGGAACGATGCACGGAGTTCCTCAGCGTCCTTGTCGCTGTTGTGCACCACGACGATGGCGCGACCAGTCGGGTCCGACGTACTCCTGAGGACGGCTGGCAGCACAGCCCCGCTCGGCAGGTGGGCAATGGGGTTACGAAGAAGCGCGTGCTCCCCCTGCGAACCGAGGGCCGCGAAGGGAAGACCGTGAAGACACCTATGCGGTGCGATGCAAAGTACATCCTCATCTTCGATCAGACGAAGCGTGCGAAGCGGCTCCAGGAGCACGGCACCCAACGCCCCCGCGAATTCACCAACCGGCTCCTCGCGCCAAATTGCGCGTCGAAAAGCAGCAACTCTTTTGGCGAGATCCTCATACTCGTAGGTTAGGCAGAGAGCGTGAGGGGACGGATCGCCCGGGGTCACCACGAATACATTTAGTCGCCGTGACGTGAGGTAGTACTCGACGAGCCTCTCCACGCTAGGGATGGCTCTCAGGTTCGCGCGCGACCGTCGGAGTGGGCCTCAGGTAAGGTATTCGTGCGATTCGGGTGTAACCATTCATCACAGGATGTTGACGTCCGCCGGTCTCCGACGTAACGCGCGCGGCAACCGTATCGTACAGAGTCGACACAGCAAGAGCAGGAATGTCGGTGGACGGGTCGAGGAGAGCTTCAATCACTGCGCGTGAGAAAAGTCCATGACCTGCTGACGAGGTCTCGATCGCTACCTCGTCGTCATCCGCCGCCGCAATCACAATCCTGCCCACGCCCAAGTCCATCACGGGCAGTTGCGGGCTCCAGCGACGAAGGTCTCGCGCAGCGTGCAGACGAGGGCCCTCAAAGGACCGTCCACCAGCTCGCCCGCTGAAACACGCATCGAGGAACACAACGACGACTCTCGCGCCAAGTCGCCTCAATAGGGTCGTTAGGTCCCGCTCCATGTCGATACCGGTGCCGAGAAGGTTGTCATACACCGCGTCATATGGCACTAGATAGCGAGCGGTGGCATCGGCACCCTCGTTAAGCTCTGGGCTCCCATGAGCCGCGAAATGGATGAGAACGACGTCGTCTGGCTGTGCCTGCGCCGCGAGGTCCGTCCCGATCGCCTTTAGTATCGCTGGCCGAGTTGCGGCCTCGTCGTACAGGTAACCGATGGAGATCTCCGAAGGGTGTAGTGCCGCGACAGCTATGTCATGAAATCGCCTAGCGTCAGCAACCGCGAACCTGAGATTCGGGATCCGGTCATCTTGATACTTGTCGATGCCTATCAGAAGGGCATGTAGCCGCACCCAAACCCTCCACTGCTTCTCGCCGACGTTCGCTAGAGTCTATCGGGCGGCCGTCGACACCACCCGTTAGCCTCCAGACAGGGGCATCCTGGCCCATAACCAAGTCAGGATCTCCGCCCGTACCGTCTGAAGCCACCTGGTCAAGAAAATTCGCTCAATCCAGCCGACGTCCGGACTGACGAATCAACCCTGCCGGGATCAATCAGCCTTCTTCATGACGAAGCAACTACATTGGCGTGGCTGGGGGAAAGATAAACCCCGATCGCTTGTAATTTACGAGCCAACCGTTTGAAGTGATCAGCACCGTCCTGCGGCGTGAATCGGTGTCGTCAATGGTCGAGTCGACGAGATTTGCGTCCTCAAGTTGTTTGACTGACGGCCGCATAGCCTGTTGGCTATTGAATCCGAAGTCTTCGTAGTCACTGGGCGAGCAGGAACCACCCCGATCAACCAGAGTGTCGAATAGCCGCCATGCGCGCGGCGTTATACTCCGAGTATCATTTGCGTACTGTTCGGCTTGCTCCTCGAGCCAGGCTTTCAACAAGGTGAAGCGACTTGCTGGAGATTCATATAGTCCACCAGTGTCGGCAAGCCAGATGGAGAAATCTTGCGCATGCTTGAGTGAATTTCGAAGGTTTTTGTTGGACACCCTATAGAGGTGGTCAAAGCCGTCGGGCTCAACCGGAGCTTGGGCCTCTGGGCGCATGCGGAAAACTTCAATCCGCCGCCTGATCACCTCGGCTACTTCGGTATCGCCAATTGGCCCGAGGCGTATCGGGTCGCCGATGACGCCGGTAAGTCTCGGTGAGCTCGCCGCACTGCGTACTATCCCTCGGGCGCCGCAAAGGACCCATCGCATACCAGGAAGGTTCAGTATGCTGTCGCGCAACGCCTCGATTCGTCTTCGCGCTTCTGTGGAAGTCTCAAGTAGTTCAAGATTGTCAATTATTCCAACGAATGCGCCGGTCGTCGGGGTGGGGAATATCTGGGATAGCCAGGTTCTTATCGTCTCTCGGAAGCCCGCCTCTACGTACCCCGGGGATGTATTAGGACTTGTGCTGAAGCCGCCTGAAGCGCCAAATCCAAGAAATGAGGCTCGTCCGCTGCGCCCACCCAACAGGGGGGACTCAATCCATCGGCGAACGTCATCTAGGTCGGGCAGTTCGCGACGAATTCTTCTAAGGTCTGACGAATAGTCGATTACCGCCTGAGCGATCGAGAATAGCACCTGTCTATCGAAACTTTGGTAGCCGATGGTCAATTGGAAGGGCTTGGGGAGGGGCAACAGTAGACAGGGTGAATCGCCGCTCTCGAAGGCCAGCTTTCCGCGATAACTGGTTACAGCAACCAGGCTAGTCTTTCCGACTCCGTTGTCACCTTCCACGGTAGGATGTGTGTCCAGCGAAGTCAGCGCGCGCAAGAGTCGCTGAATACTTGACTCACGGCCAACGAGGAGCTTGGAGCCTTCCTCGGTGCCAGGCAGTGGTGGCGTGGCGTAGGGATTCTCACGGAATCCGAGGTCATTCCAGAGCGTCAACAAGTCCCCTTGAATGAGTGGAGAAAGTCTTCATCCGGTCGGCCGCCTTGGCCGTGTCCTGTCGCGGGTGATGCTTAACAGTCTCATGCCACCTGATCCTTAACACTTGGCCGTGATCGGCCCGTCCTGAGGGGCGATGCTCGTGGGCATCGTCGCGCTCGGGAGGCCGGGAATGGCTCTGGTTGTCTTGTCGAAGGTGGAACAGCGGCTGGACGCGGTCCGGGCGGTGCTGGCCGGGGCCACGGTGACCGAGGTCGCGGCCGCGGTCGGGGTGTCCCGGGTGAGCGTGCATGCCTGGTTGCGGCGGTACCTGACCGAGGGCGTGGCCGGGTTGGCGGACCGGTCGCACCGACCCCGGTCGTGCGCGCACCAGGCCAGCGACGACGTGGCGGTGCGGGTCGCCGAGCTGCGGCGCACCCACCCACGGTGGGGCGCCAAACGAATCCGGATGGAACTGCTGCGCAAGCCCGCCGGGCTGACGGTCCCGTCGACCGCGACGATCAACCGGATCCTGATCCGCCAC
>NZ_JBMDXT010000100.1:0-1854 GCF_048594475.1 Nakamurella sp.
GGTGCACCCCCGCCCGCCACCCCCCCAGCCGCCGGCGCCCGCCGGGGGGGTGTCCCGCGCCGCCCGCCCCCGCCCCCGTTCGGGACTGCAGGTTACTTGCCCAGGTTGATGGCCGAGCCGGCGGCCGCGGCGGCATCCGCCGGGACGGCGTCGGAGGACTTGAACCGGATGCCGGTGTTCGGATCGAACACGTGGCAGTGCTCGGCGTCCGTCGGCAGCGCGTGCACCGTCGAGCCCGCCGTGGGGTGGATGCGCGCGTCGGCGCGGATGACCAGGCGGTTGCCGTCCGGCGTGTGCCCGTGCACGAACGCGTCGGCGCCGAGCTCCTCGACCAGGTCGATGGTGACCGGGATGCCGGAGCCGGCCAGGGTGATGTTCTCCGGACGGACCCCGAAGGTGACCTCCTTGAGGCCGGCGGCGGACGCCTCGGACATCACCGAACGGGGGAGCGGGAACACGGCGTCGCCGAGCTGGGCACCCTCGGCGGTCAGCGGCACGGTCAGCAGGTTCATGGCCGGGGAGCCCATGAATCCGGCGACGAAGACGTTGACCGGCTTGTCGTACAGGGTCCGCGGGGTGTCGACCTGGTTGAGGATGCCGTCCTTGAGGACCGCGACCCGGTGGCCCATCGTCATGGCCTCGACCTGGTCGTGGGTGACGTAGACGGTGGTGGTGCCCAGGCGGGCCTGCAGCTCGGCGATGTTGGCCCGGGTCTCCACCCGGAGCTTGGCGTCGAGGTTGGACAGCGGCTCGTCCATGAGGAACACGGACGGCTCGCGGACGATGGCCCGGCCCATGGCGACGCGCTGCCGCTGACCGCCGGAGAGGGCCTTGGGCTTGCGGTCGAGGTACTTCTCCAGGTCCAGCAGGCCGGCGGCCTCCTTCACCTTCTCGGCGATCTCGGTCTTGTTCACCCCGCGCAGCTTCAGCGCGAAGCCCATGTTCTCGGCCACCGTCATGTGCGGGTACAGCGCGTAGGACTGGAACACCATGGCGATGTCCCGGTTCTTCGGGGGCACGTGGGTCACGTCGCGGCCGCCGATGACGATGCGGCCCTCGTTGACGTCCTCCAGGCCGGCCAGCATCCGCAGGGCGGTGGACTTGCCGGAGCCCGAGGGTCCGACGAGGACGAGGAACTCCCCGTCGGGGATCTCCAGGTTGAGGGTGTCGACGGCACGCACGGGCGGGCTGCCGGGGTAGACGCGGGAGGCTCCGTCGTACTGGACGTCGGCCATCGATCGTCACGTCCTTCCATCGGTCCGGAGGGCGGCTCCGCACCGGTCGCAGGGGGCTACTGGGGGCTGTCGAGAAGTGACCCTAGCCGAGCCGGCGGGGGAAGGGAAGGGGGTTGGAAAACGTTTTCCCGGACATCGGCCAGCTGCTGGGTGTCGCCGTGGGGGTCCGGTGGGCGCGGCACCGGACCGGTTACCGGAAGCGCACCGCGAACGCGATAGCGTGTCGAGGATGGACCGACCCCCACGGACGAGGCCGCCGGCGACGCTCGCGTCGCTCGCCGCCGAGCTGGGCGTGTCCAGGACCACGGTGTCCAACGCCTACAACCGGCCCGACCAGCTCTCCCCGCAGCTGCGATCGCGGGTGATGGAGGCGGCCCGCCGGATGGGCTATCCCGGGCCCGATCCGATGGCCCGATCGCTGCGCACCCGCAAGGCCGGCGCGGTCGGGCTCCTGCTCGCCGAGCAGGTTTCCTACGCCATCCGCGACCCCGGCGCGGTCGCGTTCCTCGAGGGCCTGACGCTGGAGTGCGACGAGGCGCAGGTCGGCCTGCTGCTGGTCCCCGCGCGGCCCGGTTCGGAGGACGTCGCCGGGGTCACCCGGGCCGCCGTCGACGGCTTC
>NZ_JBMDXT010000101.1:0-2529 GCF_048594475.1 Nakamurella sp.
CCCGCGGGGGGTGTGGGGGGGGGGTGGGGGGCAGCGACACCCGGATGCCCGCATCCCCGGCTCGGTGCGGCCGGCGGCGGAACGGCGGCCGGTCTGAGGCGGTCCGGAGCCGTCCGGAGTTCCGCAGCCGGCTCCGCCCCAGCCGGCTCCGCCCCAGCCGGCTCCAGCCGGCGTCGCCTCCCGGCTTTCGCCCGCCGGCCGCCCGTCAGACGAGCCGGTAGAGCCGCTCCGGGCGCCCGGTCTTGCCGTACTTGAGCCGGACCTGGGCCACCCCCGTCTGCTCCAAGTACTCCAGGTAGCGCCGCGCGCTGACCCGCGAGATGCCGACCCGCTCGGCGCATTCGGTGGCGGACAGGGCCTCGTCGGCCGTGAGCGCCCGGCGCACGAGGTCGGCGGTCTCCCGGCTCAGGCCCTTGGGCAGATCCGTCCGCCGGCCCGGGGCACCGCCGACCCCGAACAGCCGGTCGATGTCGTTCTGGTCGACCTGCGGGGTGTCCAGGACCGCCCTGGCCTTGCGGAAGTGGTCCAACCGCTGCGCCAGCGCGCCGTACTCGAACGGCTTGACCAGGTATGACATCGCGCCACCCTGCCAGGCGTCGCGCACCGAGTTCAGCTCGCGTTCGGCGGTCACCACGATGACGTCCACCTCGGGATGGTCCTGGCGGGCGATCCGCAGCACCTCCAGGCCGCTCATGTCCGGCAGGTGCACGTCCAGCAACATCAGGTCGGGTCGCACCTGCGCCAGCTTGGCCAGCGCGTCGATCCCGGTGTGCGCGACGCCGGCCACCCGGAATCCCTCCTGGGTCTGCAGGAACCGGCTGTGGATGCGCGCGACCATGAAGTCGTCGTCGACGACCAGGACACCGAACTCCGGCTGCGCCGCCGTCATGCCCGCTCCCGTTCCCGTTCGCTCGCGGTGCCGGGCGCATCGGCGTCCGGCACCGTCCCATTGTCGATCACGCCGCCGGTCACCGCGCCGGTCACGCCGCCGGTCACAGCGCCGGTCACAGCGCCGGTCACCGGGCCGGTCCCGCGGCCCAGCACCGCGGTGAAGACCGCCCCGACCGCCGGGATCGAGTCCTGGCCGCCGCGGACCCCGACCCACCCGCCGCGGCGCAGGCAGATCATCCGCACCAGGGACAGGCCGACCCCGCGGCCACCGGCCACGGTCGATGACTTGGTCGAGAACCCGCGCGCGAAGACCTGATCGGCACTGCCCTCGGGGATCCCGGGGCCGCTGTCGGAGACGACGATCCGCACGGCCGCCGGGTCCGAGACGATCTCCACGGTGACCGTCGCGTCGGGGGAGTTGCCCACCGCGTCCAGCGCGTTGTCCACCAGGTTGCCCAGCACCGTCCCGACGTCGGTGGACAGCTCGGTGTCCAGCCGCTCGCAGCTCGACTCGGGCGCGAGCTGCAGCTCCACCCGGGACTCGGCGGCCAGGCTGGCCTTGGCGATCAGCAGGGACGCCACCGTCGGATCCTTGATCAGCTCGCCGATCGTGGTGTCCATCCGGGCGCGCCGGGCGGTGATGGTGGACAGGTAGTCGCGCAGTTCGTCGTACTCGCCGAGCTGGGCGAGCCCGGAGATGATGTGCAGCTGGTTGTCGAACTCATGGGTCTGCGCGCGCAGCGTCTCGCCGACGCTGCGCGTCGCGCCGAGCTGCCGTTGCAGGGCGATCAGGTCGGACCGGTCGCGCAGGGTGGTCACCGTGCCGACGTCCTCGCCCTTGCGTCCCTCCCGCCCGCGGGTGCGGGCGGTCCGCCGGTTGGCGACCAGGACCCGGTCCCGGTGCACCACGACGACATCGACCACGTCGACGCCGGCCGCCCGCCCGCTGAGCACGTCGGCCACGTCCGGTTCCAGTCCCAGCGCGTCGACCGGCCGCCCGACGCAGTCCTCCGGCAGGTCGAGCAGGTCCCGGGCACCGTCGTTGGCCAGGGTGACCCGGCCGGCCGGGTCGACCCCGACGACGCCCTCCCGGATCGAGTGCAGCAACGCCTCGCGCTGATCGGTGAGCGTGGCGATCTCGGCCGGTTCCAGCCCGCGGGTCTGCTTCTTGATCCGCCGGGCCAGCAACCAGGAGCCGGTCAGGCCGGCCAATGCGGCCAGCCCGAGCAGCAGCGCGACCTCGGGGACGTCGGAGGCCAGGGTGGTGACCGCGCTCGGGTACTCCTCGCCGACCAGGGCCAGCCCGGCCGGGGCCGGGTCGAGCGCGCCCCCGGCCGGGCTGGTGAACACCGGGGTGCTGGCCGCGATGAGGTCGATGCCGGCCAGGGTGAGGTCGCCGTCCCAGGCCCGGCCGTCCCAGGCGCGCCCGTCGGGGACGGCCAGCGGGGTGCCGATCAGGGTGGGGTCGGTGGCCGCGATGATCGTCCGGTTCCCGTCGGCGATGACGACGAGGGAGGTGCCGGACTGGATCCGGGTGGACTCGACGATCGGCGCGAGGTCGGCCGCCGCGGTCGCCGCGTCGATGCGTTCCCGGACCGCCGGGTTCGCGGCCAGGCTCTCGGCCGCGCCGAGGATGCG
>NZ_JBMDXT010000102.1:0-10424 GCF_048594475.1 Nakamurella sp.
GACGTGGCGGTGCGGGTCGCCGAGCTGCGGCGCACCCACCCACGGTGGGGCGCCAAACGAATCCGGATGGAACTGCTGCGCAAGCCCGCCGGGCTGACGGTCCCGTCGACCGCGACGATCAACCGGATCCTGATCCGCCACGGCCTGGTCACCCCACGCAAACGGAAGCGGCCGCGGAGCTCCTACCAGCGGTGGGAACGGCCCGGGCCGATGCAGCTGTGGCAGCTCGACATCGTCGGCGGCGTCTGGCTGATCAACCCCGCCACCGGGGCGCCGCGGGAGGTCAAAGTCGTCACCGGGGTGGACGACCATTCCCGGTTCTGCGTCATCGCCCAGGTGGTGGAGCGGGCCACCGGCCGGGCGGTGTGCCTGGCCCTGGCCGCCGCGCTGGCCCGGTTCGGTGTTCCGGGCGAGATCCTGACCGACAACGGCAAACAGTTCACCGCCCGCTTCGGCCGCGGCGGGGAGGTGCTGTTCGACAAGATCTGCCGGCACAACGGGATCACCCATCGGCTGACCCAACCGGCGTCGCCGACCACGACCGGCAAGATCGAACGCTTCCACCTGACCCTGCGCCGGGAACTCCTCGATGATCACGACCCGTTCGAGTCGCTGGCCGCCGCGCAGACCGCGATCGACGAGTTCGTCCAGACCTACAACACCGACCGCCCCCACCAGGCCCTGGAAGCCGAGCGGCCGGTCAGCCCGGCCGAGCGCTTCACTCCAACCGCCGGCCCGGAGCGAGAACTGCTGCCGGTGTGGCTGCCACCGACGATCGCCCCCGCACCGGTCTCGGTTCCGACCACGTCTGATCCGGCCGATCACCAGCCCGACAGTGCCGACGCGACAACATCTCCGGGCCCCGAGCGGAGCGGAGTGGGCGGCGCGGTCGAGTTCAACCGGGTCGTTCCGCCGGCCGGGAACCAGCAACTCGCCGGCCGGCAGCTCTGGCTCGGCCCGGCCCGGTCCGGGCAGGTCGTGCGGTTCTGGGCCGACACCGACCTGATCCACCTGTTCATCGGCGGAACCCGGGTCAAGACGGTCCGCTCCCACCTGACGGTCACCGACCTGGCCAAGCTCACTGCCGCCGGCGCCGTGCCCGCCGGCCCGTCCCCGCTGCCGCCGGTGGCGCCGGGCGACGCCGTCGAGGTCGAACGGGTCGTGACCCGGGCCGGCACCGTCGTCCTGGGCGGCCACGCCGTGCTGGCCGCGGAGATCCTCGCCGGCCGGCAGATTGGGATCCGCATCGAACGCGACACCCTGATGTTCTTCGACCTGGACAGCCGGGAACTGCTGCGGGTGCGGCCGAACCCGTTGCGCCACGACCAGATCGTCCGCCTCCGCGGGAACCGCCCGGCCGGCCCACCGCCCCGACCGGCCACCGAACCGGTCCGGGTCCAGCGCCGCGTGTCCAGTACCGGCGTGATCACCGTCTGCCGCCAAGCGGTGTCGCTGGGCCGCACCCATCAGCACCAGACCGTAACCGTTCATGTTTCCGACACCACCCTGGCGATCGAACTCGATGACGGCGAAACCCGAGTCATTCGTCGGACCACGACGATCCCGGTACGTAACATCAAGGCCGACCGACCACGATCGGCCCCAACCCAAGTTGTCTAGGCCCGGTGTAAAGGATCAGCTGGCACAAAATCGTTAACCATCCCCTGAAGCACGGCACGGCCGCCTTGGCCGCCTCAAGCTTGGTTGCATCAGGTCTGGCCGCCGCCTTGGCTGTCTGTTCGTGCGTGTTGAGGTCCCCATGAACTGATCATGACATCCGGGAGAAGATTCCGCAGCGCTGCCCTCCGCCCTGGTCGGCTACTCGCGTTACCTTGGTGCCAGGTGCCCGCGAACGAAGCATTCAGGAACTGTGAACCTTCGTTTGCTTGGCCAGTCCATGACCGCCTCCAGCACGATGTGCGACCAGGGAGACCAGAGGACCCGGAGGGCCGGCCAAGCTGCCGATATCGTCGAGGCGTTTGGACTCAGTCGATTATTACAATAGAATGGTTGCTATATTAGTCGCCCCAGGGTTCGCCCGTGGGGATAATGTGTCGTCGGCTGGTGTAGACTTTCGGAGGTGACTTGGCCGGCACAAGACTGGTTCGATGACCTGTTGAAGGGTCTGACGCCTCGGCGTCAGGTTCATTCAAGAGCTGTCGGACGCAAGGCGGCGGCTTTCGCGATGATGGTTGAGGCGCATCTTCGCGCAGATCTTGTGATAGCGGCGACGCTGCACGACATTGGATACAGTCATCCCACGACCGGGTTCCATCCGATCGATGGAGCCCGCTTTCTCATTGACCGGGGCTTCTCTGAAATCGTATGCCACCTCGTTGCACACCACACTGCGAGTTCGTTGGAGGCCGAAGAGCGCGGCCTAGATATCAGTATCATCCGCGAGTTCGATATCTCGAGCGAATCGATAAGCTCGGCAGGTATCGAACGAGCCCATGCGGTTCTTTGGTATGCCGATCTGACGACGAGTCCGGCCGGCGAGGACGTTGACGTCGAGGATCGGCTGAATGAAATCTGTGCGCGATACGGACCGAATGATCCAGTCACACGCTATGTCGAAAGATCGCGCGCAATCCTGATCGATGCCGGTCAGCTACCGATCGGGTCGATCCAGGTTCCCGTTTCATTGACCGCCCACTGAATCCGCATCCGCTGGCTGCGGTCCATCTTTAGCTCGTCGATATCGGCGACCGGCACCCACTTGACGATCGTCGTCTCGGAGCTTGGGGTCGGCTCACCGGCGACGTATTCGGCACGGTAGACGACTGTGAACTCCTGGCGGACCTCGTCATTGCTGGTGTAGTGGATGACGTGCCGCGGGTCGGTGTAGATGCCGGCGACGCCGGTGAGCGTGACGTCGATGCCGGTCTCTTCCTTGGTCTCCCGCACTGCCGTCATTGACAGTGATTCACCCGGGTCGTGCGCTCCGCCGGGCATCGACCAGTTGCCGTTGTCGGACCGGCAGGTGAGCAGGACCGCGCCGTCGCGGAGCACGAACGCGGTCGCGCTCGGCTTGACACTGTTGGCCGGCGGTGCGGCCGGGTCATCGAAGTAGTCGATTCGCTTGCCCATACGGCGAGGCTACCGGGGGCTACCGAGTGATCACTTCCTCGCCGGCGGCCCAGACGCGGTCGTAGGCGCGGCCGTAGTAGTCGAAGAGCTGGCCGCCGGGCACTCGACGCAGGTGGAGGACGGGGGAGCGAGCGGCGTAGGCGCCGTAGGTGTGCGTGTTGACCATCATCGACTCGTCGAACCTGAACAGGCTGGCGTACAGCACGGTCTGGTGGGTGCGGATCTTGACACCCGGCAGGTTCGCCACCTCGCCGAGGTACTCCAGCGTCGATCGACAGCGTTCAGGCAGTGTTGGCAGGCCCTCTTCCTTCCCACGCTGCCGGACGGCCTCACATCGGCTGTCTCCGAGCAGGATGCGAAACGAAACACCGGCGGCTGCCTTCGATCGGATGACCTCGACGAGGTCGTAGGCCTCCACAAGGAAACCGCCGGAGTAGACGAGGATGTCGATGTCGGACGTTGCCTGTTTGAACAGCGCCGTCCAGACGTCACCGGGCACGGAGCTGCGCGTCGGCCACATGTGCACCAGCTCGGCTTCGGTGGTGTTCCGCGCCTGCTCGGTGCCGAGAAGCTCGGGCCAATAGTAGGTTTCGTCCTGACCTAACACCTCAACGACCCGTGCCCGGGTGTTCGGATGCGGGATCCGGTTCCTGGTGATCCAGCGCTCGACCGTCTTCTCGTCGACATCGACATGGTCGGCCAAGGACGAGCGGGTCATGCCGGCGGCGAGGAGTCCGTTTCGTAGCCGAAGGTTCGCCATGGGCCCTATCGTACGGCAGGAACGTCCCTAAACATCCCGAAACTGCGGTTGGAACGTCCCTCAAGGTCCGGCAGTGTGGATAACAGACGCACGGAAGTCCGTGCGAGCGCCGGGTCCGCACAGGGTGGCTCCGGTGTCAGACCGTGCGGTCCAGGCCGTCGCTCCTTCTCTCGCCGGAGCGCCGATCTGGCCCGCCTCGCTCGCGCTGCTCCCGCTGCGCGGCGACCGGGAGCGCACAGGGAGGGAGTCGGTGATGGAAAGGACGTTGCTGACGGCGGAGGAAGCCGCCGAGAGCCTCAAGGTCGGCCGGTGCAAGGTCTACGACCTGATCCGCAGCGGCGAACTCGAGTCGATCAAGATCGGCCGGCTGCGCCGGATCCCGGTCGACTCGTTGCGTCGCTTCGCGCAGCGGTTGCTCGCAGAGGGGCTGGAGTGAGCGGCAAGAACGCGAACGGCGAGGGCACCGTCTTTCAGCGCAAAGACGGCCGCTGGGTCGCGGCGATCTACGCCCCGATGACCGACGGCCAGTTCCGCAAGATCATCAAGTACGCGAGCAGCCGCGCCGACGCGAACCGCAAGCTACGCGAAATGGTCGACCGCATCGACCGGAACGTGCCGATCCCGGTGTCGAGCATGACCATGGAGGCATTCCTGGCCGACTGGCTGCAGCACATCAAGGAGCACGTCCGGCCGAGCACGTGGCGCTCCTACGACCTGAACACCCGGCTGCACATCGTGCCGAGGATCGGCAAGAAGCGATTGACCGCCCTCACCGTTCGGGACCTGCGGGTGATGATCGACCGGATGAAGGTCGACGGCGTCGGCGGCCGCACCATCCAATACGTTCACGCCACGATCCGAGCCGCGCTCGAACACGCCTACCGCGAAGAGCTGGTCAGCCGCAACGTCGCCAAACTGGTGCGCGTCGAGAAGCCGAGACCGACGCCCAAGGAGCCGCTGTCGGTGGCCGAGGCCCGCAAGCTGCTGTCGGCGACCAAGGGCGACGACGACCACGCGATGTGGACAGTGATGCTGATGCTGGGCCTGCGGCGCAGCGAGATCTGCGGCCTGCGCTGGGACAGCGTCGACCTGGACGGCAGGACTCTCAGCGTGACCCAGAGTGTCCAGCGGGTCGAGGGCAAGCTGACCGAGCTACCGACGAAGACCCGCCGCTCCACCCGCACCGTCCCGCTGCCGGCGCGCGTGCGCCAGGCGCTGGTCGAACACAAGGCCCACCAGCAGGACGAAGAGGGCCCGGATCAGGTCTACGTGTTCGGCACCAAGGTCGGTACGCCGCTGGAACCGCGGAACTTGACCCGGCGCTGGACCAGGCTATGCAAGGACGTCGGAATCCGACCGGTTCCCCTGCACAGCCTGAGGCACTCGTGCGTTTCCCTCTTGCTGGCCCAAGGGGTCAACCCACGCACCGTGATGGAGATCGTCGGGCACAGCGCCTTGGAGATGACCATGAACGTCTACGGCCACGTCAACCTGGAGACCCAGAGGAGGGCACTCGATGATCTCGACCGTGCACTGCAGTAGCGGACCGTTGGTGTCAATCGTAGGTGTCAAACCGTCTTCAAGATCACCGGTGATCATTTGCACCCAGTCTGACCTGGGCAAACGTGGTGCGCCATCAGGGACTCGAACCCCGAACCCGCTGATTAAGAGTCAGCTGCTCTGCCAATTGAGCTAATGGCGCGTGGTCTCGGGCTTCCCCGGGACCGGCGACTACTGTACCTGGCAACCGGTCACAACACGAAACCGCTGGTCAGAGGGTGTGGGGGATGCCCGGTACCGCCTTGGGCGCCACCGGAGGCCGGGGGACGCTCGGCCGAGGGTCCGCGCTGCGCGGGCAGGGCCGACGGTTCGGTGCCGGCCCGGCGCAGGGCGGCCAGCAGCGGATTCATCCGGCCGGTCTTGATCACGTACTGGTCCGCCCCGGCGGCCAGCATCTGCTCGCGGATGGCGGGCTCGTCCCGCCCGGAGAAGACCACGATGTGCACACCGGGGTGCAGCACCTTGACCTCGGTGGCCAGCGCGGGACCGCCACCGGGGATGTTGACGTCCAGCATGAGGACGTCGGGCAACCACTCACGGATGCCGTCGCGGCAGGTGGCGGCGTCGACGGCGGTCCCGACCAGCTTGAGGTCGGGCAGAAGCTCGAGGAGTCCGGCGATGGCGTCGCGCATCTCTTTGCGGTCGTCGCACACCAGAACTGTGCGGATGTCCAACGGTCGTCTCCCTGGCTGATGGGCCAGCATCATGTGCTGAGTGATAATCGGGGGCGGTGGCAACGGCGCATCACCGGCGAGGGCATCGACCGGCCACGGTGGTGGGCCGTCGACCGGGCCGGGCACGATCACGGTGGATCGAACGGTGGCCGGTCGGGTCGATGGGTGGCGACGTTGCCGGCCGTCGGCACGGCGATGTGGCCACGGATCCCCCCGCGCCCAACGCTAGCAAGACGGCCCGAAAGTGGCAGGCCGAACCGATCGTGTCGATGCGCACACATCGAGGCCTTCGCCACGCCCGACTGCTCCCGCCTGCGGGAACTCGGCCGAAACAGGGCATGAAGTGAGCTACCTCGCATTTCGGGTCCGTCCTGGCGGTGGTGGGACCGGCGGCAACCGGATCGGATCGACGGTACGGGTGGCGGGCCCTCTGGCGCATCTACCTGCGGAATCGAGTGGGGATGGGTCGTGTGGGTCAGGCTGGGCCTGATGAATCAACGTTTCCTGATCCGTTTGCATCAGGACCGGACCCCGGTCGGTCGACGGCCGGCCGGAGTCCGGCGCGGATCGACGGAGCGCATCACTCCGGGTGATCGAATCGAGCACGGGTGCCTCACGATCGGGTGGTCCGGGCGCGATCCCCGCGTCCGTGGACCCCTTGCTTCCCCCAGGTACCCTGGGCCCATCAGCTGCGGGACCTGCGACGGTGCTGCCCGCCCACCGGAGGAACCGATGGCGACAGGGATTGGACCACCGGCGACGGCCCAGCCGGGTGCGCGTCGTCCGGCCTCGGGCCCGTTCCTTGCGCTGCCCACCGGCTCGGATGCGCTCCGTGAGCGCGGCAAACTCGAACGGGCCTATGACACCTTCCTGACCACCGGCGACGTCGGCCTGGTCCGTCCGGTGGTCGCCGACTCGTGGCGGCTGTCCCGGGAGAGCGGGGTGAGCCCGGACGGCGTTCTGCCGGAGGTCGACCTCGTCGACTCGGAACTGGAGGCCTACCGGTCGGCCCATCCGCTGGCGGCCGTGATGCCACTGATCCGCCGGCTGCTCATCGAGGAGGCCGAGGACGCGGGTGCGATCGTCGTCGTCGCGGACGCCGACGCCCGGCTGCTCTGGGTGGAGGGCGACCCCGCCCTGCGGCGCCGGGCCGAGGCCATCAACTGGGTGGCCGGCACCCGCTGGGACGAGCGCGTCGCCGGCACCAACGCCCCGGCCGCGGCCATGCGGCTGGATCACGCGCTCCAGGTCTTCGCCCGCGAGCACTTCGCCAGCAACGTGGCCGGCTGGTCGTGCACGGCGGCCCCGATCCACGACCCCACCACCGGCCAGGTGCTGGGGGCGCTGGATCTGACCGGACGCGACGACGTCGCCGCGCCCGCGGTGCTCGGCCTGGTCCGCGCCGCCGCCGCGGCGGCCGAGAGCGAGCTGCGGATGCTGGCGCTGACCCGACGCGACGTTCGGCCGGCCCGCCGGGCGCCGTCGAACCCGCGCACCCTGTCCGGTCCCTGGCGGCTGGGCGTCCTGGGCCGGGACCGCGCACTGCTCGGCGTCCGGAACGACCCCGCCGGCGGCACCGAGCTGTCGGTCCGGCACTCCGAACTGCTGTTCCTGCTGGTCCGGCACCGGGCCGGCTACACCGCCGACCAGCTGGCCGTCGCCCTGCACGAGCGGGACGTCCCGGCGGTCACCGTCCGCGCCGAACTGAGCCGGCTGCGGTCGCTGCTGCCGGCGCTGGGTCTGTCCGGCCGCCCGTACCGGCTGACCACCCACCTGGCGACCGACGCCGACGCCGTGCGCCACGCCCTGGTCCGCGGCGACGTCGCCGCCGCGGTGGATGCCTATCCCGGTCCGATCCTGCCGTCGTCGGAATCGCCCGAGGTGCAGGCCGAGCGGGACGCCCTGCACCGCGACGTCCGGTCCGCCGTCCTCGGGTCCACCCATGTGCCGGCGGTCCTGGCGTTCGCCAACCGGTCGTGCAGCCGGGACGACATCCTGGTCTGGCGGCATGCGGTGCGGCTCGCCCCGCCGTCCAGCCGCCCCGTGCTCATCGAGCACCTGCTGCGCATCGAGCGCGAGCTGGGTGGGGTGCCGGTCCGGCGCTGACCGGCACCGGTACGGCCGCCGGCCCGCGGCCACCGCCCGGACGTGACCTGCGTCACGTGACTCACCTCACCGGCTCGCAACGTTGGCGCAACGATGCCGCTCCTACGGTTCCCTCCATCGCACGGCCCGAGGGGGCGTGTCGAACCGACGAGGAGGTCGATGTGACGGTCTATGCAGCTCCGGGACAGCCGGACAGCAAGGTCACCTTCAAGCCCCGCTACGAGAACTACATCGGTGGGGAATGGGTCCCGCCGGTCAAGGGGCAGTACTTCGAGAACGTCACCCCGGTGACCGGTCAGGTCTTCACCGAGGTCGCCCGGTCCACCGCCGAGGACGTCGAGCTGGCCCTGGACGCCGCGCACAACGCCGCTCCGGCCTGGGGCAAGACCTCACCGGCCGAGCGCTCGGTCATCCTGAACAAGATCGCCGACCGGATCGAGCAGAACCTCGAGAAGATCGCCGTCGCCGAGACCTGGGACAACGGCAAGCCGGTCCGCGAGACCCTGGCCGCCGACATCCCGCTGGCGATCGATCATTTCCGCTACTTCGCCGGCGCGATCCGCGCCCAGGAGGGGTCGATCTCGCAGATCGACTCCGACACGGTGGCCTACCACTTCCAGGAGCCGCTGGGCGTCGTCGGGCAGATCATCCCGTGGAACTTCCCGATCCTGATGGCCGTCTGGAAGCTGGCTCCGGCGCTCGCCGCCGGCAACGCCGTCGTCCTCAAGCCGGCCGAGCAGACCCCGGCGTCTATCCTGGTGCTCCTGGAGACCATCGGCGACCTGCTGCCCGCCGGCGTGGTCAACGTCGTCAACGGCTTCGGGGTGGAGGCCGGCAAGCCGCTGGCCTCGTCCAAGCGGATCCGCAAGATCGCCTTCACCGGTGAGACCACGACCGGTCGGCTGATCATGCAGTACGCCTCCGAGAACCTGATCCCGGTCACCCTCGAGCTGGGCGGCAAGTCGCCCAACATCTTCTTCGAGGACGTCGCCGCGCAGCGGGACGCGTTCTACGACAAGGCCCTCGAGGGCTTCACGATGTTCGCGCTGAACCAGGGCGAGGTCTGCACCTGCCCGTCCCGCGCGCTCATCCAGAGCTCCATCTACACCGACTTCCTCGCCGACGCGGTCGCCCGCACCGAGAAGGTCGTCCAGGGCAACCCGCTGGACACCACCACGATGATCGGCGCCCAGGCCTCGAACGATCAGCTCGAGAAGATCCTGTCCTACATCGAGATCGGCAAGGCCGAGGGCGCCAAGGTGCTCACCGGTGGCTACCGCAACGAGCTCGGCGGGGACCTGTCCGGCGGCTTCTACGTCAAGCCGACCATCTTCGAGGGTGACAACTCGATGCGGATCTTCCAGGAGGAGATCTTCGGCCCGGTCGTCGCGGTGACCTCCTTCGCCGATCAGGACGACGCCCTCAAGATCGCCAACGACACGCTGTACGGCCTCGGCGCCGGCGTCTGGACCCGCAGCGGGGCCACCGCCTACTCCACCGGCCGGGGCATCGAGGCCGGCCGGGTGTGGACCAACTGCTACCACCAGTACCCGGCGCACGCCGCGTTCGGCGGGTACAAGCAGTCCGGTATCGGGCGCGAGAACCACCACATGATGCTCGACCACTACCAGCAGACGAAGAACCTGCTCGTCTCCTACGCGCAGAGCGCCGTCGGATTCTTCTGATGTCGCCGGACATGTCCCGGGACGGGTCGCCGGACACGGCCCGGGACACGGTGGTCCCGGTCGCCCGGGTCGCGCTGACACCGAAGGCGGTGGCCCTGCTGTCCGAGCTGACCGACCTGCACGGGCCGCTGATGTTCCACCAGTCCGGAGGGTGCTGTGACGGGTCCGCACCGATGTGCTACCCGCTCGGCGAGTTCCGGGTCGGCGCCGCCGACGTCAGGCTGGCCGAGCTGGATGCGGGCCTTGGGCAACCCATCCCGTTCTGGATGTCGGAGTCGCAGTTCGAGTACTGGAGCCACACCCACCTCACCGTGGACGTGGTCCCCGGGCGGGGGAGCGGCTTCAGCGTGGAATCACCGACCGGACAGCGGTTCCTGATCCGGTCGCGACTGTTCACCGACGAGGAGTCCGAGCGCCTCCCCGCGGTGGTCAGTGGTGGATAACGGCGGGTAGGCGGACCCGCACCCCCAACTTCCGGTCGCCGTGCCGGGCAGCCACGGCACGGCGACCGGAGTCCAGCTCCGCACACGAGCGGCCGCGCGGCGGTGG
>NZ_JBMDXT010000103.1:0-28906 GCF_048594475.1 Nakamurella sp.
CCGCTGCACCGTCGGAGTCACTGGCAGGATCACCCGCCGGATCGTGGGGCGCGGCGGGCTCGTCCGACGACGGTTCGGGGGTCGCCGGATCGTCCCCGTGCACGGCCACCTGCACGTCCGACACCTCCACCGGGGCCGAGACCAGCCCCACCGAGCCGTCGTCACCGGTCGACCCGAGGCCGGTCGAAATCTCGGCATCCGGGGCTGCGGTGTCGTCTGCGAGCACGTCGACGGACACGTCGTCGACCTGAACGGGGGCCGCGACCACGGCCGGCTGCGGGTCCGGGTCCGTCGGTGTCGCGCCGGCCGCACCGTCCGGGCCGCCGAGGATGAGGACATCAACCCCGCTGACCTGCACCGGAATCGAGGCCAGGGCGGCGCCCGCCGGCTCAGCGGGAGGGGCCGCGGGTGAATCCGCGGCGGCGTCGAGTACCCGGACCGAGACGTCGCTCACCTGGACCGGGACCGACAGCAGGCCGTCGTCATCCGCACCCTCGGCCGCGGCGAGGCACGCCCCGCCCACGAAGAGTCCTGTTCCGAGGGCGGCGACGATCAGCCCTCGCTTCCACCAATTGTTCATGTCCATCCCATTGTCGAAAGAATTGCGTTCTTGTGCGTATCGCGCCATTGTTCGGGCGCCGCGGAATTCGCCGGGACGGCCGGTGGCCGTCAAACCGGAACCAGAGAACGGCGGGTTGCCTCCTGCCGGCGGCAGGGCGCTCCGCAAGAGCGGGATGGGCTCAGTCGGGCGAGATCGTGGTCTCGTGCGGCCGCTGGCGCGGGCCGATGGACCGGCCGCCGGCGGCGGCGTCAGCGGCCTCGGTGGCCAGGAACGGCCACGAACACGGGTTCACCTGGACCCCGCCGCCGGGCCCGCCACCGGCCCCACCGGTGACGTTGGCGCCGCAGCCCGGGCCGCCGAGGGCGGCAACGACGGGGACGGCCGGCTGCGGGAACCGCGAACCGGACGGATCGATGACCCGGGTTCCGGTGGACGGTCCGACTGCGGACGCCGTCGGGACGATGTCCGGGATGGGGTCACGGGCCGACAGCCGGCTCAGGATCGACGACCGGTCCGGGGACGTCGCCGCCGGGTGGGGCGACCGTGCCGCCGGATCGAGGGTGACGGGACCGGCCTCGCCCGCCCACGAGGGCTGGGGGGCGCCTTCCGGCGCGACCGGGCCAGTGACCGGGACCGGGACCGGGACCGGGACCGGGGCCGGGGCCGGGACCGGCACTGAGTGGGTGGGAGTGACGGCCTCGGTGATCGGTTCGACCACGTCGGTCACGGGCGGCACGGCCCGGGTGACGGGTTCCACGATCGGTTCGACGGCGTCCGTCACGGGGTGGATGGCGGGTTCGACGGCGTCCGTGACGGGTTCGATGACCGGCTCGATGGGGTCCGTGACGGGTTGGACGACCGGCTCGACGGCATCGACAACCGGCTCCATGACCGGATCGAGGGCCGGCACCACCTGAACCGCCTCCGCGGCGGGTTCGAGGGCCGCTTCCCCCGGTTCGCTCACCGAGGCGGCCACCGGTTCGACGATCGTGACCACCGGAGCGAGGGCGTCACCGGCCGGACCGCTGGCCGAGGACCCGGCGGACGCGACCGCGCCGACGATGGTGGGCGGCTCGCCCTCGGTGGCGGACGCGGCCGAGCCGAGCAGCCAGGCGCCTGCGGCCAGCCCGGCGACGACGACGCCTCGAAGCAGGAGTCGGCGCCCGCGGGCAGCGTCGTGGTCGACGGACATCCTCGGCACCTCCCCTCCGGCGACACCGCCGCCAACGCAGCGCCGCATCCGTACCGCGCGATGCAACACCCCGGAATCGGCAGGCAATTCGAAAATACGTCGTGAATATCCCCGGCACAAACAAGACCACTCGTACCGGTTTCGGAGAATGCGGCGATATTGACCGCCGGTGATCGGTGCCACCCGTCCAGGCGACCGGTGACCGGCCCGGACGGGGGCCGGATCCGAACCGGGCCGGACCGTGCGGTGACCGGAGCCGCCGGGGCTCACCGGGTCCCATCGGTCCCGGCGCCGCGCCGGCTTGCTATCGAGAATAATTCTCGATTAGCATCGGGTCCATGCTTCCCGTGGTGATCCTGTCGACCGTCGACCCCGTGCTGCGCGAGTCCGCGCTGCTGTCCCTGCTCACCGACCTGCCCGGCACCGGCGTGCTGCGTCAGGACCTCGACCCGGCGACCGGCACGATCCGCCGGGTGATCAGCGACGAGGCCGGGGTCCACGAGGACGTCACCCAGCGGCTGGAGCACGCCTGCCTCGGCTGCGCCGTCCGGGAGGACTCGCTCCCCGCGCTGGACACGATGGTCGGGTCCGGCCGGTGGGAGCGGATCGTCTGGGCGCTGCCAGTCTCCGCGCAGTCGCTCACCGCAGCCCGTCCGCTGTGCGCCGGGGGTGCGGTCGACGGCGTCCAGCTGGCCTCCGTCGTCTGTGTGGTCGACGCCGACCAGGTCGAGGACGACCTGATGGGTGACGCCCTGCTCGCCGACCGCGACCTGGCGCTGTCGGCCGACGACCGGCGCTCGGTCGGGGAGGCGGTGGCGGCGCAGCTCGAGCACGCGGACCTCGTCCTGACCACCGGCTCGGACCCGGTCGGCTTGACGCTGGCCGACCATCTGCGGGGCCGGCGGACGATGCGGTCGGCCTTGTTCAACACCCGGGTCGCGCAGGTGTTCGCGCCCCGGCACTCGCCCCGGCACGCCGAGGCCCGGATGGATCCGTGCCTGGTCCGGGCGCCCGAGGCGCCGGACGCGCACGGGGTCTGGAGCCTGGATCTGATGAGCCCGCGCCCGGTGCACCCGGGGCGGTTCCTGGAGGGGCTGGACGAGCTGGCCGGCCGCCGGGTCCGTTCCCGGGGACGATTCCACCTGACCACCCGGCCCGGCCGTTTCGGGGTGTGGGACGCGGCGGGCCGCCAGCTGTCCATCGGGGACGGGGGCCGGTGGCGGGTGGCCAGCCCGAGCACCCGGCTGGTGTTCACCGGGGTGGACGACGACCGCTCCGCGGTGGCCGCCGGCTTCGCCCGGATGCTGATGACCGACGCCGAGCTGGCCGGGGCCCGGCCCACCACCGACGGTCTGGACGACTGGCTCGGCGACCGCTGAGGTCCCCGGCGGGTGCGCGACAGCCTGGAGCGCCGGCCCACCTCGCGGGCTGCGCCCGGCCCTGCCCGGGACGGACGACGGTCCGTTCCGGGCCCGGCCCGGCAGGCGGTCGCCGGGCCGGCGCCGCGGGCGCGACTCGTCGAGCGGAACGGCGACCTACTCGAGGGTGCGGCTGAACAGCACACGATCGAGCCCCGGGCCGTCGTCGTCCGGATGAACGGACACCCCGCGGGCCCGGCTCGCGCCGGGGAGCACGTCGAATCCGAGCCGCTGATGGAACGCGATGGAGCCGGCGTTGCCGGGACTGGTGATGCACGAGACCCGATGGGCGCCGGCGCCGGCGGCGTCGTCCTGCTCCACCAGCCAGCTCGTGCCCGAGAAGTGCTGGAAGGACAGACGGGGCAGGAGCACGCTCCGTTCCCGCGAGCCGGCCGTCCCACCGAAGCCCGCCCACCACCGGTCCAGGACCGCCAGGACCCGCCAGTGATCGCTCTCCTCGGGGCTTCGCCAGGTCAGGCCAGGTGATTTGGCGCCCGGAACGCCGTCCAGGGCGTCGGCGTCGGGCGGCGGGTCCGTGTCGATCACGGCGATCACGTTCCCAGCCCGGTCGTCGGCGGCCACACCGGCGCTCTCCTCATCGAGCTCCGGACCGTCGGCGCCGGGTCGACAGGTGGCCCGAACGCCCCCCTGCTCGCCGGGTGCCCGGGACCATGGGCTCAGCCGGCATCGCGCTCCCGCGACCGGGCCGCCCGTGGCAGCTGATAGCGGGTGAGGCGGGCGCTGTTGCCGACGACCGCCACCGACGAGACGTTGTGCAGGACGGCGGCCAGGACGGGCGACAGCGCCCCGCCGGCCCCGATGGCCAGCCCGGCCGCGTTGACCGCGATCGACATGCCGTAGTTCTGCCGGATCAACCCGATGCTGTGCCGGGCCAGCCGGCGCAGCTCCAGCAGCCGCCGCAGGTCGTCACCGGCCAGGGCGACGTCGGCCGTCTCCACGGCCACGTCGGTGCCGGAAATGCCCATGGCGATGCCGATGTCGGCCAGCGCCAGGGCCGGGGCGTCGTTCGTGCCGTCACCGACCATCGCGACCAGATGCCCCTCGTTGCGGAGGGCGGCGATGGCATCCTGCTTGTCCTCGGGGAGCACCTCGGCGCGCCACTCGTCGATCCCGAGTTCCTGCGCGACGACCGCCGCGGTCACCGGATGGTCCCCGGTGAGCATGACGATCCGCCGGACCCCGTCGGCCCGGAGCGCGTCGACCACGGCCCGCGCCTCGGGCCGGACCTCGTCGCGCAGGCTGACCAACCCGACCAGCCGGCCGTCGACCGCCAGCAGCAACGGCGTCTCGGCGGCACCGCGGAGCCGGTCCACCCACTGCCGGGCCTTGGCCGAGATGCGGACCTTCTCCGACCGCAGGAACTCCGGCCGGCCGAGCAGCAGGGTCCGCCCGTCGGCCCGGGTGCGCATGCCCAGCCCGAGCAGCACCTCGCACTGTTCGTGCGGCGGAATCTCGATCCGCCGTTCCTCGGTGGATCGGATCACGGCCTGGGCCAGAGGATGTCGCGAATGCACCTCGGAGCTGGCGGCGTAGGCGAGCACCTGCTCGGGCTCCCAGTCCCGGGCCAGCGCGATCACGTTGGTGACCACCGGGCGGCCGGTGGTCAGGGTGCCGGTCTTGTCGAAGACGACCGCGTCGACCCGCCCGGCCGCTTCCAGATGCGAGCCGCCCTTGATCAGGATGCCGCGGCGGGCGCCGTTGCCGATGGCCGCGCTGATGGCGGTCGGCGTGGACAGGCCCACCGCGCACGGGCAGGCGACGAGCAACATCGTCATGGCCCGGCGGACGTCCCGGGTCAGGACCAGGGTGGCGGCGGCCAGGCCGAAGGACAGGGGGACGAACCGGCGCGAGAAGTTCTCGCCCACGGTCTGGATCGGCGCGCGGTCCTGCTGCGCCTGCTCGACCCGCTGGATGATCCGCCCGACCGCGGTGTCCGACCCGACGGCGGTGGCGCGGACCACGATGCGGCCGCGGAGCAGCACGCTGCCGGCGTGCACGTCGGCGCCCGGCCGCACGGTGACCGGCAGGTTCTCGCCGGTGATCGCCGACTGGTCGAGAATGCCCTCGCCGTCGACGATCCGGCCGTCCACCGGGAGGGCGACGTGCTCGTGCACGACCACCTCGTCGCCGAGCTGCAGGGCCGACACCGGAACCTGTTGCTCGACCCCGTTACCCAGGTGCACCCAGGCGGTGTCGGCCGCACCGGAGATGAGATCGGCGATGGCCCGGCGCGTCCGGCGCAGGGTCAGGTCCTGCAGGTACTCGCCGATGTTGAGCAGCCACAGCACGGTGAGGGCGACGACGTTCTCGCGCAGCACGAGCGAGGCGATCGTCGCCGCCGAGACCAACGCGTCGGTGCCCGCGGTCCGCCGGCCGCGGAGGGCGGCGACCGCCCCGCGCAGGAACGGGTACCCGGTGAAGATCGTGACGCCGCTGGCCACCAGGCGGCCCCCGGGGCCGAGGACCGGCGGGCGCCGCAGCAGGTAGCGCCTCCCGCCGAGCAGCACGAGCGCGGCGCCGCCGACGACCATCCGGACGATGTCGCCCGAGGTGACGTCGGCCGACCGCGGGGCCCGCTCGACCGCGGCCCGCGGATCGGTGCGCAGGGCCCGGCCCATCGCCCGCCGCGCGGCGGCGTGGTCCAGATGCCCCGGCCGGTACCAGATCAGCACCGCGCCGGTCCGCGGGAAGGCGTGCACGGCCAGCACTCCGGAGACGTGGTCGACCGCGTCCTCGAGGGCGACCGCCCGGGCCGCGGATCCCCGCAGGCCGGGGACGCGCACCCGCCACCGGCCCGCGGCGTCGGAGACGGTGACCGCGTCGGGGCCGGGATCGTCGTCGGCCTCCGCGGCGGGGTCGGCGGGGTCGGTGGGGTCGGTGGGGTCGGGCGCGACGTCGGAGGCCGGCCGGGGTCCTCCGGAGGGTCGACGGGACGGGCCGCGGCCCGCGGCCGTCACCGGGTCCGGCGCCACGGCGTGGGCGGCCATGTGCGCGTCGGCGGTCGCCCGCCGGCTGGCCCGGTCCGCACCGCTGCCGTCCGGGTCCGGAACCGTGACGACGACACCGGCATCGACGACCCCGGCATCGACGACCCCGGCATCGACGACACCGGCATCGACGAGACCGGCATCGACGAGACCGGCATCGACGACACCGCCGTCGACGGTGACCGGGCCGGCGGCCGACCCGGACGGGGCGGTTCGGGGGGTCCGGCGCCGCGGCGCGGCCGTGCCCGCGGCTGCGGGGGTGCGGGCCACGGCGTCAGTGGTCGTGATCGTGCGCCTGCGCGGGCTGGGCCGGGGGCGGGGCCTGCTCGCCGATCTTCTCCCGCGCCTCGGCGACCACGTCGCCGGCGGTCAGTCGCAGGTTCTCCGCGCCGGATTCGAGCCGGCGCTTACCGCGCAGGGTGAGCGCGGTGACCGAGACGGCGGCCCGCTTGACCGCGGCGCCGGTCGCCGGTCGCTTGAGCCGGTCGACGACGGCGGCACCGGCGACACCGCTGATCAAAAGGCCGGCGGCGCGTGCCGCAAGATGCCCGGTCACCATGAACGACTCCTTCGGATGGATCGGTCGCGTCGAACGATAACGATTATCGCGATACTAGCTATCCGGGGCGTCGTTGGATCCCGTCGGGTCAGCCTACGGTGCCTCTGCGGAGCCGCCTCCGGTCGGACGGCCGGGTCGATCGTCCGGCCTCAATGCGCAGGGTCGCGCTATCGTGCGCTGGTGGGTGGACACCTCTCCCTGAACGAATTCGCCCGGCCGTCGGTCGCCGTCGACGTGGCCGTCCTGACCATCCGGTCGGACCGGCTGCAGGTCGTCGTGGTCGAGCACGCCCGGGGTGGGGCGGCGCTGCCCGGCACCTTCCTGCACAAGGGGGAGGTGCTGGCCGACGCGGCCGCGCGGGCGCTGGCCGACAAGGCGGGCCTGCGCCGGGTGCCGTTCACCCAGTTGCACGTGTTCGACCGGTTGGACCGCGACGACCGGGGCTGGGTGCTGTCGGTCGGGCACAGCGCGGCCGTTCCGGTCGACGACCTGCCCGCGACGGTCAGGCTGCTGCCGATCGTGGGTGGCCGGGCCGCCGGCCGGCTCATGTTCGACCACGCCGAGATCGTCCGGCTGGCGGTCGATCGGCTGCGCCGCGATTACGCGACCGAACTGGACCCCGCCGGCCTGCTGGGCGACCGGTTCACAGTGTTCCGGCTCCGCAAGCTGTACGAGGCGGTGTTCGAACGGCCCCTGATGAAGGACACCTTCCGCCGGCTGGTGGTGCCGAACCTGGAGTCGACGGGGGAGTACGGCACGGACTTCGGTCGCCCGGCCGAGATCTACCGCCGGACGGAGCGGTCCCGGCTCACGCCGAAGGCGTGGGCGACGCTCACCGGACCGGACTGACCCCGCCCGGGACCGCCGGACGAACCGCCCGGATCAGTGGCCCGCCCGCGGGTCCGCGACCCGTTCCTCGGACTCCAGCAGGATCGCCTCGGCCTGGGCGCGCGGGTCGTCGCTGCCGACCGCGGCCTCCTCGGGGAGCAGGTCGGCCCGGCGGTCGACGTTCTCGGCCGGCACCTCGGGTTCGGGGCCGGCGGCGGCCGGTTCGGAGGTGGTCATGGTCAGCGGGGTTCCCCGGACGCCGGAGCGCGAATCGGGTGGCATGCTGCCGGGCAGGCGCTCCGCCCGGAGCCGATCGTCCCGGAGGTGGGTTCGTGTCCGACCAGGCCCAGCCGGCGGTGCCGCTGCCGTGCCGCCCCCCGGTGGTGCCGGTGACCCGCGCGGACGGCACCCGGATCTTCGCCGGCGTCAGCTACGCCCTGATCTCCGGCTACCGCCCGCTGCAACTGGACGTGTGGGTGCCGCCGGCCGCGTCCCCGCCGTCCCTGGTCGTGTGGATCCACGGCGGGGCCTGGCTCTCCGGGGACCGCCGGTACCTGCCCGAGACCTTGCGTCCCGACCAGCTTTTCCACGCCCTGGTCGGGGCCGGCCTGGCGGTCGCGACGGTCGACTACCGGCATGCCCGGGAGGCGCCGTTCCCGGCCCAGCTGCACGACGTCAAGGCCGCGCTGCGCTACCTGCGCGCCTACGCGGCCGAGTTCGGGGTGGACGCGACCCGGGTCGGGGCCTGGGGCGAGTCGGCCGGCGGGCATCTCGCGGCCCTGCTCGCGCTGACCGCGGACCGCCCCGACCTGGAGGGTGCGGTCGGCATGCCCGGCCGCGCCGGGACGGTCGACGCGGTGGTCGACTGGTACGGGGTGACCGACCCGGACGCGCTGCCGCGGCTCTCGCCCGCGGCCGCGGCGTCGATGCAGCTGGCGGATCTCCCGCAGGACCTGCTGCTGGCCGGCGCCGACCCGGCCACCCATGACGACGCCGCGCCGGTCCGGCAGGTGCGGCCGGGCGCCCCGCCGTTCCTGGTGCTGCACGGCACGGCCGACCGCTTGGTGCCGTTCGCGCAGTCCGCGGCCCTGGCCGCCGCCCTGCGGGCGGTGGGCGCGCCCGCCGAGCTGGTCCCGGTCGACGGGGCCGACCACATCTTCGCCGGTCATGCCGACGTTGATGCGCTGGTGGACCGGTCCGTGGGCTTCCTGGTGGCCGCGCTCGCCGGGACCTGAACGCGGACTCCGCCGCTCAGGGCGCGCTGCGCTCCAGCGAGACCTCGAACAGGTCGGTCAGGGCGACGACGTAGCCGGGGGTGGTGCCGTAGCGCTCGGCGATCTGCTCGACGCTCGTGCCGGCGTGCCGCAGTTCCAGGAGCTCCTCCATGAGTTCGATCCCGGAGTGCCGGTCGGCCGATCGCGGCGAGCCGCTCATGCCAGTGCCTTCTTCCCTCTGCGGACGGGCGGGACGGGGCGCCAGCAGGTCGGGCCGGGACGGCGCGCGCACGATCCGGTCGCACCGCACCACCCGGTGGGCCCGCGTGCGTCGCCGTTGCCGTGCTGGTCCGCCACCTCCCAGTGTTCTCCGCCGGGTCCGGACGTGTGAACGGCATGGGAAACCGGATCAGTGATTTCCCTCACGGGGACGTTTGAGGCATGATGAATGGCCGTCAGATCCGTCGGTGGTGAACCGCTGGGACCGGACAGGGACAGCGGTCCCGCTCACCTTTGCAGACGAGAGACGAGATCATGAAGCTGTTCCAGGCGTGCCCGCGGTGTGGTGCGGCCGCCGCCTCCCACGCCCCGTATCTGGCTGCCCCGCGCTCGGACGACGAGGCCTCCGTCCCGTGGTGCCGCAATTGCGACATCCGCTACGGCGGGGATCGTTCCTCGCGGGTCGCCCGCCGCGGTGACCACAACATCCCGGCCGGCCTGTACCTGCGCTGAGCGCCCTCGCGGTCGGCCGCGCCGACGCACCTGGCCCGCCCTGTCCCGGCCGCGGCCGGGCTGATCGCGCGGGCGGGATCACCTTCCGGTCGGGGTCGACTCCCGGGCCGACCAGGCCAGCGTGCCGAGGGCGGCGACCGCCAGGGTGAGTCCGGCGGCCAGGCCGAGGCCGAGGCCGGGATGCCAGCGCAGCGTCAGGGCGCCGACCAGCGCGCCCGCGGTGAGCAGCACCAGGGCCAGCACCCGGCGTGGCCACGGCTGTGCGGCCCCGCTGACCGCCGCGTCCGCGGCCAGGCCGGTGATCAACGACGTCACGACCACGGTGGTGATGTCCTTGACCGCCAGATGGCGCGCCGTCGCCGCCTGCAGGCCCATCGCGACCGACAGGAACGCCACGATCACCAGCAGCGGAGGTCCGTCCGGGGCCCGGCCGATCACGAACAACGCCCCGGCCAGCCCGGCCAGGATCGCCCCGACCAGGGCGAAGACGGCCCCGATCCGGCGGGACCACCGGCCGCCCGCCACCGGCCGGACGACCCGCCCGCCCACCAGGGCGCCGGCCAGGAAGCCCAGCAGCGCGATCGCCGGCCCCAGCAGCGGCAGGTCGTCGGCCCCGGCGGCGGCCATACCCAGGATCACCACGTTGCCGGTCATGTTGCCGGCGAACACCTTGTCCAGGCCCAGGTAGCCGACCGCGTCCACGATGCCGGTGGAGAACGTGAGCGCCAGCATCAGGATCAGGTGCACGCGCGCGGCGGGCGGCCGGGCGAGTCGGGCGGTGGGCATGGCCGGCCGGTCCTCAGCCGCCGACGTCGTGCAGGTGATGCACCGGATCGTGCGCGAAGTACCGCGCGAGCGTGGCCACGGTGAAGACCGAGCCGTTCGAGCGCCGGCCGGTGCGCTCCCACTGGTCCGCGCGGACCGCCGCGAACGCGTCCGCGATCTCGCCGGCGTTGGCCTGCAGGTCGGCGGCCACCCGGTCGGGATCCTGGGCGGCGTAGTCCTGCTCGACCGCGGTGGCGTCCTGGTCCCAGTTGGCGAAGGGCGGGTCGTCCTGCGCCAGCATCAGGGCGAGCCGTTCGGCGAAGATCCGGCAGGCGTCCCGCACATGGCACCCGTATTCCAGCGGCGACCAGGTTCCCGGCCCCGGGCGGGCGCGGACGGTGGGCCGGACCAGGACGGCCCTCCAGGCCGACGCGTTCGCCCGGAGCAGGTCGGGCAGTGCGGCCAGCGGGATCGCGGACGCATCGAAACCGCATTCCGGACAACGCTTGTCGATGACCCAGGTCCAGTCCTTGGTGTCCGGCTCGACGGTCATCGGCCCAGCCTACTGGCGGGGCAGGGACGGGATCCGCCCCGGCCGGGCAGCGGGGAGGACCCGGTCGATCACCGGCGGCCGGGGCCCGACCAGCGGCGGTGCCGCATCCGGCCGACCATCAGCAGCACGATCACCAACCACAGCAGCGGGAACGGGAAGAAGCCGTGACCGACCGCCCCGATCGACCAGATCACCGTGAAGACCAGCAGCACGATCAGCGCGAGCCGCACGTGGGGCGGCGGGCCGGTGCGCCGCCCGTTCCACCGGCCGTCACCCCGACCGCCGGAGAACGGGTCCGGCCGCGCCGGCCCGAACGACCCGGCCGGAGCCGCCCAGGACGGGTGGCCCGGCCGGGTCTGCGGGAGGTCGGCGAACAGCGGCGTCAGCTCGTCGAGGTAGGTGCTGGCGTAGGCGGCGGCCACCCGCTGGTCGAACTCGGCGGCGTCCAGCCGGCCGTCGGCGAAGTGCGTGGTGAGCCGGTCGACGGCCGCCTGCCGGTCCGTGGTGCCCGCGCGCATCCGCGGGGCCGGACCCGGCCGCCCGACCTCGCTCATGATGCGCCGCCGTCCTCGGTCGGGCGGTCCTGGCCGCCCTCTCCGTCGTCCTGGCCGTCCTGACCGTCCTGACCGAGGATCCGGTACAGGTCGGTGCGGGTGCGCGCCAGGACCGTGCGCGCCTGCGCGATCTGCTCGTCCGTTCCGGTCCGCATGACGTGCACGAACGCGGCGCCGACCTGGAACACCAGGTCGCCGAGCTGGGTGTCGTCCGCCTGCGGGGCGAAGGCGTCCCACATGCCGGCGTACTCATCGGCCTTCTCGGCGGTGATCCGCCGGCCGTCGTCGGTCAGCCGGTACACGCGGCGCCCGTCCTGCTCCGCCGCGCGGACCAGGCCCTCGTCCTCCAGCTGCTGCAGGGTCGGGTAGACCGACCCCGGGCTGGGCTTCCAGGCCCCGTGGCTGCGCCGCTCGATCTCCTGGATGATCTGGTACCCGTGCATCGGTTGCTCGGCCAGCAGGGCCAGCACCGCCGAGCGGACGTCGCCGCGGCCGGCCCGGCCGCGCTGGTGGCGCTGGCTGCCTCGCGGGCCGGGCCCGCCGCTCCACGGGTCCCAGCTGCCCGGACCCCAGTCCCACTTCCGGCCGCCGCCCCAGGGTCCGCCGCGGGGCCGCGCCCGGCCCCCGGGTGGCGGACCGGGTCGGGCGCCCGGGGGACCGAACGGGCCCCCGCCCGGGCCGCCCAGTCCGGAATCCATCAGGGCCCGGCGCAGCAGGCCTGGAATGTCCCACGGGCCGGCGGCCCCGCAGTCGGATGTGGTCATCGACGCCTCCTGAAGATCGGTCGCGATAGGTCGACGATATATCGCGATACAGCGGTCTTCAAGGGTGTCCAGGAGTGCCCCGGGGTCAGGGTTCCCGGTCGTCCGACCCCGCGATCCAGGGTGCGCCGAGGGGCAGGACGTGCCGTCCCATGGTGAGCCAGTAGAACTTCTCGATGAGCATGTACGCCGCCAGCGCGGAGGCGATCAGCAGGACGTAGGCGCCGGTGGTTCCCATGCCGTGCGAGCCGGCGAAGGCGGCAACCGACTGCAGCCCCAGCCCGAGGGCGACGCACAGCAGGGTGACCGGCAGCACGGTGTTGTGCACCGCGCCGGCCGGTGCGAAGGCCAGGGCCAGGACGGCGAAGACGAGGGCGAAGACGCCGCGGGCGGTTCCCGTCACCTGGAAGAAGCCGATCTCCTCGCCGAGCAGGAAGCCGGGGACGACGATCCAGTACCACCCGAAGGCGTTGTAGACGATGAAGTGGAAGTTGTCGCCGTTGAAGTAGGACAGCATCCCGGCCGTCACCTGGACGACGCCGCCGAAGGCGGCGCCCACCCAGAAGACCGGGGCGACCTCCTGCACCCCCAGGTGCTCCAACTGCGCCGTCAGGGTGGCGATCACGAAGCCGAGCAGACCGATCAATCCGGGGTCCGCGGTCCGCATCGTCGGTCGCCGGGTCAATTGTTGTGTCATGAACCGCTCATTTCATCGACGATTGGTGGTGATGGTTCGAGCCTATGACCGGGATCCGGTCAGGGCGCGCGGAACGACACGCCGATATGTCGGAAAGTATTACCGGAGAACAGGTATGGGTCATCGCCCGGCCAGGTGGGAATGGCGTCGGGCCACCCGGAATGCCATCCGTCGCGCCGGCCGGGAATGGCGCGTGGCGATGGCCGGGAAATGGTCAGACGGTCGCCGGAGCGGCCAGCACCGACACCGTGATGACGCCGGGGACCGATTCGACCAGCGCCTGCGCGACCGCCCGGTCCGACGCCTCCCGGTAGCGATCGACCAGCACCACCTCGCCATTGCCGACCTGGACCGACCAGCGGCTCAGGCCGCCGATGACCCCGAGCTTGGCCCGGACGTCGGCGGCGACCTCCTCGTCGGTGCGGGCCAGGGCCCGCACGATGTCCCGGCGGGTGACGACACCGACCAACCGGTTCCCGTCGACGATCGGCAGGCTGCGCCGCCGGCCGGTGAGCATCTCCCGGGCCACGACCGAGACGTCGGTGTCGTGGCTGACGCCGACCACGGGCGCCGTCATGACCTCGCCCACGGTCGCCCCCGGTCCGTTCGCCGCGGCCGCCTCCGCCGCCTGCTCGGACACCGGGAAGCGGTTGCCGATCAGATCCGCCTCGGTGACGATGCCGACCAGATCGCCGGCCTCGTCGGTGACCGGCAGTGCGGTGAACCCCCGCTTGGCCAGGATGGCCGCGGCCTTGGCCACCGGCACCGACGGCTGCACCGACAGAACGGATCTGGTCATGATGTCGCGGGCGCGCATGGCAGGCCTTCCTCGATCCCGGAGCGCATGACTGCCCTCCCTGTGCCGAACCTAGGGACCGGTCGGCGCGGCGGGTACGGCCGAAGGTCCCGCCGGCCCGGGGCCGTCCGGCCGGATCCCGCGGACGCCCGGGGCACTCCGGGACCCAGCGCCGGCGGGTGCCGGTGTGGGGGTTCGCCCTTCGCTCCGGCCGGCCCGTTCGGCTCGCTCGGAGGCGTTCGGGGCGGTCGCGCGTTGTCCAGTGAAGGCGCGTGCCCGGTGCGCGGGCTCTGCCCTTCACTGGGCGGGGTGTGTGCGTGGTGGTCGCAGGTGTTCGGGGCGGTCGCGCGTTGTCGAGTGAAGGCGCGTGCCCGGTGAGCGAGCTCTGCCCTTCCCTGGGCCGGGTCGCGCCGGGCGGACGGCCCGCTCCCGGTGCGGCCGGGGCGGCTGGGGCGGTCGGGACGCGTGCCGGCCGCGATCGGGCCGGTGACTACCCTGAGCGCGGCCCCGCACCGGCTCGGCGGGCGGGCCACGACAGCGTGTCGGACCGGACCCGCCGGAGGGAGTGCCGTGGCGAGCGAGCCCGCCGTCCCCGTCCGGGCACCCCGCCCGCGGGGCCTGCCGGCGGTGCTGGCCATGCTGATGACCACCGGATGGGCGGCCAATCACTTCGCCGCGCTGCTGCCGGTCCTGCGGTCGGCCCAGAACCTGTCGGCGTCGCTGGTGGCGGGCCTCTATGGGCTCTACGCGGTGGGTCTGCTGCCCGGTCTGCTGCTCGGCGGGTCGGCGTCGGACCGGTTCGGACGCCGCGCGGTCGCCGTTCCGGGGGCCCTGCTGGCCGCCGCCGGGACGGTCCTCCTGCTGCTCTGGCACGACCCGGCGGGACTGGTGGTGGGCCGGCTGGTCGTCGGGGCCGGCGCCGGGGCGACGTTCAGCGCCGGTACGGCCTGGGCGGCGGACCTGGGCGGCGCGGTCGGCGTCACCCGGGCCGGGGTGTTCCTGACCCTGGGCTTCGCGACGGGCCCGGTCGTGTCCGGCGTCCTGGCCGCGTTCGCCCCGGCCCCGCTGGTGGTGCCGTTCGTGCTCAGCGCGGTGCTGTCGCTGGTCGCCGTCGTCGCCGCGGCGACGGTTCCCGGCCGGCCCCCCCATCCGCCGCCGCACGCCGTGCACCCGGGGACGCCGCCACCCGCGGGCGCGGTCCGGCGACGGTCCGCGCGGGCCGCGCTCGGCTGGGCCTTGCCGGTCGCGCCGTGGGTGTTCGCCGGGGCGACGGTCGGGGTGGTGACCCTGCCGTCCCGGCTGCCGGAGTCCGACGGCGGCCCGTTGCTGGCCGGGATCGCGGCCGGGATCGTCCTCGGCACGGGGGTGGTGGTGCAGGCGATTGCGCGTCGCCGGAATCTCGGTCCCGGCGCGGGCGTCGCCGGCGCGGCGGCGGCGTCCGCCGGGCTGCTGCTCGCCGCGGTGGGCGGCGAGTCGCCCGGCCTGCCGCTCGTGGCGGGGGCGTTCCTGCTGTTGGGCACCGGGTACGGACTGTGCCTCCGGGCCGGCCTGCTCGATCTGGAACGCTGGGCGCCCCCGGCCAGCCGCGGCAGTCTCACCGGCCTGTTCTATCTGGCGACCTATAGCGGGTTCGCGGTTCCGGTGGCGCTGGCCGCGCTCGACCCGATCGTCGGCGCGGTGCTGCCGCTGCTCGTGCTGGGGGTCCTGGCCGCGGTGGTCGCCGGGCTGCGCCGGGCGCGGATCGTCAGGACCCGTTCCTGACCGACCCGGCCGCCGGCCACGGTCGTGAACGCCCATGGACTGGAGGGGTGCGTGAGCTTCAACTTCTTCTCGCTGGACTACATCTACTACCCGATCTCCGGGATCATGTGGGTGTGGCACCAGGTGTTCGGTGCCGTCCTCGGCCCCGACGCCGCCCTGACCTGGGTGCTCAGCGTGGTGTTCCTGATCTTCACCATCCGGGCTCTGCTGTTCAAACCGTTCATGAAACAGCTGGACGCGCAGGTCAAGATGCAGGCGATCCAGCCGCAGATGCGGGCGCTGCAGGAGAAGTACAAGGACGACCGGCAGAAACTCTCCGAGGAGATGATGAAGCTCAACCGGGAGGCCGGGGTCAACCCGTTGGCGTCCTGCCTGCCGCTGCTGATCCAGGCGCCGGTCTTCGTCGGCCTGTTCCACGTGCTGCGCATGTTCCAGCCGGTCAACGACGGGCCGGGCGGCCCGACCGCCTGGTTCTACCGTGACAGCAACTATTTCTTCGACCATGCCGAGGTCGTCTCGATGGGCAACGCCAAGCTGCCCGGCGGGGCGCCGCTGGTCGGGTTCATGACGATGCCGGCCGACCAGTTGGCCTTCATGGACGGGGTGCGGGCGGCGATCATCGTCTGGGGGATCCCGCTGACCATCATGGCCGGCATCGCCACCCACCTGGCCAGCCGCCGGTCGGTCGCCCGGCAGGCCCAGCTGAACCCCACCGCGGCGACCGCGAATCCGCAGGCCGTGCTGATGAACCGGCTGGCCCTCTACCTGTTCCCGCTGTTCGTCGTCATCGGCGGGCCGTTCTTCCCGCTGGCCATCCTGTTCTACTGGCTGGCCAACAACTGCTGGACGTTCGGGCAGTTGTGGGTGGCGCACCGGATCCAGGACGGCCGGGCCGGCGGCTGACGACGACGGCGCCGGCCCCGCGGACCCATTCCGAGCCAGAATCTGGCGCCGCGCCCGGGCAATGTCATTGCCCTGGACGGGACCGTCAGACCCTGTCGGTCACGCTGTCACCGGCACCCGGGCAGGCGTGGCCGTAGATGTTGTACAGACGTTCGTTAAAGTGCTATGATCAGCTATGTTTGCGCCAGAGCGACAACACGGGCACCGAGCCCTCGTGTGGCGGTCGACCCCGCCCGCGCCGCCGCAGTCGAGCGAGCTGTGGTCGCCCGGCACGGCCGAGCGGCATCCGTCGGACGGGCCGGGGTGGGCGCCGGAGTTCACTATCCATCAGTTGTTGCGACCCCAGACCACCGACGATGCGGTGGTGCAGCTGGCCGAGTTCCGGCACCGGATCACCACCACGCCGGCGGGCGGGGCGTTGGCCCGGTTCCTGCAGCACCGGCCGGCCCGCCCCGCGGACGACCTCGACGTCCCCGGCCGGGAGTCGGTGTGGGCGAACGTGCTGGTCGATTCCATCCGGGCCCGGGAACGGGTCATCGCCCACCTGCAGGGCTGCCAGATCGCGGATCTGGCCGAACTGTCCGGCAGCTATCCCGGCCTGCGCGAATTCCTGCCCACCGAGATCGCCCTGGCCCTCGGCGTCGCGGAAACGACCGCGTCCCACAAGCTCGACGAGGCGCAGGCCTTCACCGCCCGGCTGCCGGCGACATTCGCCGCTCTGCGCGCCGGGCAGATCAGCGAGCGTAAGGCGCGGGCCGTGCAGCAGGGCACCGGAGACGTGCCGGACGAGGTGGCCGCTGTGGTGGAACGGGACGTGCTGTCCGATCTGCCGGCGAGCACCATGCCGCAGCTACACGACCTGATCGCGGCCGCAGTGATCCGCCGGGATCCGCAGGGGGCCCAGGATCGGCACGAACAAGCGCGGGAACGTCGCGGCGTCACCCGTCGACACCTGCCCGACGGCATGGCCGCGATGACGGTGTTCTCGACCCTGCCGGACATCGCGACCATCCACGCCGCGCTGACCGCAATGAGCGACGCCGCCCGCACCCCGGACGACGAGCGCACTGCGGACAACCGGAGGGTCGACGCGCTGGTCGACCTGTGCGCCGACGTCCTGGACACCGGGGTGTGGCGGGGCCGAGATTTGCCGGTCCGGCAACGGCGCCGACCGCACGTGCAGGTGACTCTGCCTATCACCGCCCTGATCGACGGGCCACCGACCGGTGAGGTCGCCCAGCTGGCCGGGTACGGGCCCATCACCTCCGCCCAGGCCCGGCAGATCGCCGCCGACGGCACCCTCCGCCGCCTGGTGTGCGATCCGTTGTCCGGGACGTTGCTGGACTACGGGCGCACCACATACGAACCGCCGGCCGGGCTGGCCGACCACGTCCTCGTCCGGGACCAGAGCTGCGTCATGCCCGGCTGCCGGCAGCCCGCCCACCGCTGCGAACTCGACCACACCGAGCCGTTCCACCCCGGACAGGCCACCGGCGGATCGACCAGCGCAGCGAACCTGGCCCCGGCGTGCACCCACCACCACCGCGCCAAGGACGGCGGCGGCTACCACCTGACCCGGACCGACCAGGGATACCGCTGGACGACCACCCTTGGTCGCACCTACACCCGACCGCCCACCCGCCTCTGGACAACCCCACCCGACCACACCCCGGACGAGCCGCCGTCGAAAGACCCCGACCCGCCACCGTTCTGATCGGCACGGGTCCGGTGCGGACGCCGGGCATCACTGGCGGGCTCATGCCCGGTTGGCTCACGGAGGGATGGGCGCCGATGCATCCCGTTCGGCCACAGGCAGGTCGAGCGTCGCGCAGAGCTCATCCTGTCCAGGCAGCACCCCGACAGTTCCGTCGGCGAGCACGCATGCCGCGACCGGATCGGACTCCTTGATCGCCCCGCGGGACACCAGGGACTGATGGCAGGCGTCGGCGAACATGGCCACCGACACGGTGTTGCCCGGGCTCGACACCGCGCTCTCGCCCTCCTTGTAGCCGAACGCGATGCCGATCGAGTTGTCCGAGCGGTCCAGTTCGGGGGTCGAGAAGCACGTCGCCGCGCCCAGGTCGGACGGGGTGACGGTGGTTCCGGGGGTGATGTCGGACGACGAGGCGACGCCGGAATCGGCTCCGGAACCGGAGCCGGCCGGGCTGCTCTGGGTACTCGGTTCGGTGGGCGTAGGGGTGGACGCGATGGCGGTGGCGGGCGACGACGACACGGCCAGGGCGCCGGCACCGGCCGGACCGGCCGGCGCCGCGCAGGCGATCGCGCCCCCTCCGACGACCGCGGCCAGTGCGAGGGCCAGGACAGCCGGCCGGCCGGTCCGCGGCATCCGGCGGGCTCTCACGCCGGTAGGGAAAGGCCCGGTCATGCCGTCCTCATCTCGGTCGGACGGGTCAGGGCGGGCAACGCCAGTGTGCCGATCCCGGCCATCAGGGTGACCAGGCCCAGGGCCAGAGCGGAGTAGCCGGCGGCCACGGTCCAGTCCAGCTCGATGGACACGCCGAGCACGGGGCCGAGCAGGCGGACGAGCACCCAGGCGCTGGCCACTGCGAGCACCACGCCGACCGCGATCGGTAGCACCGCGCCGACCAGCATCGAGCGGGCGAGCACCCGGCGGGGCACCCCGGCCGCGACGGCCAGGGTCAGCGGGCGGCGCCGCTGCTGGCCCTGCTCGACGGCGGTGACGATGAGCCCGGCGACCGCCACGACCAGGGTGAGCAGGGCCCCGATGATCAGGCCGGTCCGCGCGGTGGGGGAGAGCACGCTGCGCAGGCCGAGGTCGGCCGGTTCACCCGCGGCCCGGATCTCGACGTGGCTGCCCAGATCGGCCAGGTCGGCGCGCAACCCGTCCGCCTGCTCGGTGGAAGCCTCGACGCCGGTCACCGAGAAGCGGGCCGGGCTGCTGGTCAGCAGGCCGTCGACGGCCGGGCCGAGCGCGCCCGGGGTGACGATCAACGCGGCGTCGTAGCGGTCCGGCAGGCTGATCGCAGCCGTCGATTCCGGAACCGTCCAGTCGAACGTGGTCGACCGGCCGTCCGCGCCCGGCGTCGAGATCGCCAGGACGGAGCCGGGCGGCGGCACGGGCTCCGCGGGGTCGGCCGCCGCGAAGACCATGCCGTCGGTGCAGGCGACCCCGAGCGCCCCGCACGGGGCCAGTCGCAGGCTGACGAACGGTGTCGCCGTCGACGGGTCCGACGGACTCGTGGCCGGACCGGCGCCCGCGGGGGCCGAGCCGGTGACGACGGTCCCGGTGACCAGCGCCCCGCCCCGGATCTCGGCGGCCGGCCCGAGCCGGTCGTGCACCACGTCCACGACCCGGTCCAGCTCGCCGGTCGGGACGTCGGCCACCTGCACCTGGTAGGCCACCTGACCGTCCGCGTCGAGCCGGTCACCGGCCGCCAGCAGCGGCTGCAACGCGATCGCCCCGGCCAGCACCACCGATAGGCCGGCCACCACCCGGGCCGGCGTGCCGGGGTCGAGCCGCAGCCGGCCGACCGCGAGCTGCCAGGCGGGCGGCCCGTCGGGCAACACCCGGGTCAGGCGTTCGAGCACCCAGGGCAGCAGCACCGCCGCGCTGACCAGCAGGAGGACGATGCCGGCGCCCAGCGTGGGCAGCAGGTTGTAGTCGGACTGCGGCAGGGCCCACAGCAGCAGCGCGCCCGCCGCCGGGACGAGCAGCCGCCATCCGAGGCGGCGGGCCGGCCGGGGCCGGCTTTGCTGCCGCACCACCCCGAGCGGGTCGGGCCGGCGGCCGGCCAGCACCGATCCGACGGCCAGGACCGGGACGGCCAGGGCGATGGTGACCACTGCCGCGGCGCCCGGTCGCAGATCCGAGGGGAAGAACCCGCCCGGTCCGACGGAGAGCAGGCGCGCCGCCTGGCGGGTCAGCAGGAAGCCCGCGGCACCCACCCCCAGCCCGGCCAGCGCGGCGGTGACCGTCTCGACGACGGCGATGACCCGGAGCTGGCCGCCGGTAGCCCCCACCAGGCGCAGGCCGGCGTCGCGGCGGTCGCGGGCCACCGAACCCACCCGGGACATCAACGCCACGAACAGCAGCAGCGGCACGATCACGATGGTGACTCCGGCCGTGAGCAGCACGGCGACCAGACTGGCCCCGGAGCCATCGCCCAGATCCGTCGCGAGAACGGAGCCGCCGCCCCACCCGTCCGCGACCCGGTACGGCGCCCAGCCGGTCGGGTCGGACCGGACGCCCCGGTACAGCCGCAGCTCGTCCGGGGCGACCAGCCCGTCGACGGCGATGGTGCCGACGACGGCGTCGCTGCCGAGCCGGGACCGGAACCCCTCGCCATCCGGTCCACTCAGCAGCTCGGCCAGCGCGGGGGAGACCACGACCTCGCCCGGCCGCGGGAAGATGTCCACTCCGGGCGGTGCGGCCGCGCGGGCGGGATCGACGGCGGCCAGCTCGGTGACCTGGACCCGCTCCCCGCGGTAGACCGAGCTGGACTCGGTGGCCTGGAACCAGGACGGCTCGAGCAGCGCGGGATCCAGGGTGGCGTCGGTCGTGCCGATCGGGGCCGAGGTCGGTGACAGCGCCGCCGTTCGGTCGTCGCGGCTGTTCAGGGCCGGGCCGATCGAGGCGGCCAGCAGCAGCACCAGGGTGCACAGGGCCAGACCGGCCGTGACCAGCAGCCAGCGCAGCCCGCCGGTCCGGCCGGCGGCCGTCAGCAACGTGACGGCCAGCCGCAGGTTCGCGGCCCAGCCCGGGGACCGGGCCGCCGTCGATGCCCCCGGCGGACGGGCGGGTGCGCGGGCGGTCATGCGGCGGCCCGGGTCTCGCCGGTGCGCCCGTCGCGGACGAGTACCTCACGGTCGGCGTAGGCGGCCACCCGCGGCTCGTGGGTGACCAGCACCAGGGCGGCCCCGGTGTGCCGGACCGTGGTGGTGAGCAGGCGCATGACCGCCTCGCCCTGCAACGAATCGAGGGCGCCGGTTGGTTCGTCGGCGAAGATCACCCGCGGTTCGCCGACCAGGGCCGCGGCCAGGGCCACCCGCTGAGCCTGGCCGCCCGAGACCTCGCCCGGTCGCTGCTCGGCCACGCCCTCGACGTCCAGCCGGCCGAGCCATTCCTCGGCCGCCGCGCGAGCCGGCCGCCGCGCCGTCCCGGCCAGCCGCAACGGCAGGGCGACGTTGTCGCGGCAGCTGAGCTCGGGTAGCAGCCGGCCGAACTGGAAGACGAACCCGAACTCGTGCAGGCGCAGTCGCGAACGTTCCCGGTCGGACAGGCCGGCCAGGTCGACGCCGCGGTAAGTGACGGTGCCCGCATCGACCGGCAGGATCCCGGCCGCGCAATGCAGCAGCGTGGACTTGCCCGATCCCGATGGCCCGATCACCGAGACGATCTCGCCGGCCTCGACCGTCAGGCCGGCCCCGCGCAGGGCCTCGGTCGGCCCGAATGATCGGTGCACATCTGTTGCTGCGAGCAGGATCTCGCTCACTTCTCCACCCCTTCGGTCCGCAGCTCGTCGCCCAGTGCGGTCAGCCGTGACGCCGTCAGCTCCAGCCAGCGCAGGTCCGCTTCCAGGTGCAGCAGCGCGTGGTCGCAGATGATCTGGTCGGCCAGATCGCCGGACTCCTTGCGGCGGGTCAGTTCTCGCATGCTCACCAGGTGCTCCCGGCGCTGGGTGTCCAGGATCTCGTCCGCGGACCGATGGCTCATCAGGGCGAGCACCACCTTCGTGTAGAGGGTGTTCTGCAGGTACTCGGCCGGCTTCTCCGGGGTGCGCAGCCACGATTCGAGGTCGGTGACGCCGGCGTCCGTGATCGCATACCGCTTGCGCTCCGGTCCTTCGCCTGTCTGCACCCCATCGACACTCACCAATCCGTTCTTCAGCAGGCGCGACAGCGTGGCGTAGACCTGGCCGTACGCGAGCTGCCGGCCGCTGCCGAACAGCTCGTCGTAGCTGCGCTTGAGGTCGTACCCGTGCCGCGGGGCCAGGTCGAGCAGTCCCAGCAGGGATCGGGAAACTGACATGCCGAGGACTATACACACGAGGTATACCTCGTGTGTATAGCGGGACGGGCGCGTCGTCGCGGGGACTTAGCCGGTGGTCCCCATGACCCGCGAGACGAGGGGAATCCCTTCCGGGCGCGGCCACTGCGTCAGATCGAGGCCGTTCGCGACGGCCGCTCCCTCGGCTGCCCACCGGCCGGTCGGCGTGGTGACGGCTAGGGTCCGGTCGTTCGTGATCCATGCATGCGCGGTGGGGCCGTCCAGGGTGCATGATCCGCCGAAGTAGTGCACGGCGGCGCGGCCGCCGAGCTGGATCTCCGGCTCGGCCCGGATGTACCCGCCCCCTCCGTTCGGGCATACGGCGCCGAAGACGTTGTCGATGACCGAGTCCGGCAGCATCGGACCGCCGGGGGTGGCCATCACGACCTGGACCCCGTCACAGGCCGGCGCGGGGGCGGGCGCCAGGCAGGCGGTCACGGCATCGTCGTCGGCGGCGGTGACGGCGACCGTCCACCCCGGCGGGACCGGGAACCGGGCCCCGCCGACGTCAGCGATCCCGGACCGTACGGACAGGACCCGGGCCGTGTCGGCGGCGCCGGATCCGGCTGCTCCGGATAGCGAGACGGCCGCCAGGACGGCGGCCACCGCCGCGGCCGCGGCCAGCGGCGCGGCCCAGCGGCGGCGGGACCGGCTCCGGTCGGCCGAGCGCCCGGCCTCCGGCGATGCGGTGATGCCGAACTGCAGCAGATCATCCAGCGCGCGGTCGAGGTCGTCGTCGGACCACGGCCGCCGGTCGAGAGGGTGAGTCATCGCGGGAAGCCTTTCGGGGGAAGGGATTCGAGATCGTGCGCGGCGTCGACCCGGCGCAGGCGCTGCCGGGCCCGGTGCAGTCGGGATCGGACGGTCGCCGCCGGCATGTCCAGCGAGGCGGCGACCTCGGTCGGCGTCAGGCCCGCCCAGGCGACGAGCAGCAGGATGTCCCGGTCGATCCCGTCGAGCAGGTGCAGATCCGGCAGCAGCCGGCGGATCCGGCGCTGGGCGTCCACCCGCGCGACACTGTCCTCGCTGCTCTCCGCGCCGTCGCCGGGCCGGTCGGCGCACTGGGCTAGCACCCGGCGCAGGTGGCGAGCCTCGTCGCGGGCGTGGCTGCGCACGGCCGTGGTGGCCAGGCCGAACAACCAGGCGATCTCGGGGCCGCGGCCGGGGTCGTAGCTGGACCAGCGCCGGCAGGCGGCCAGGAATACTTCGGACAGCACATCGTCCGCGTGATCGGGGCCGACCCGGCCGGCCAGATAGCGGCGCAGCCGATCGCCGTGCTGCTCGAACAGCAGCCCGATCAATGCGCGATCGGCAGCGGACGCTCTCGTGGTCACATCACTACTCGGTCCGCGGGGCGGGCGGCGTTGCAGGGCGCGGCGGCCGTCTCCATCCGGCGGGCGTGGGTCGGCGGCTCAGAAGCGATCCGGCGGCCGATCGTGCGTGTCGGAGAAGTGCGGCATCGTGGGCTCGGCGGCCTGGCCGTTGAGCATGTTGTAGGTGACGGATGCTTCGGCCACGCCGCGGGCGAGCCGGCCGTCGCGGTGACGCCAGAGATACCCGAGGGCGCCGACGACCACCGCGCCGGTACCGAGCACGACGGCGGTGACCAACACGGGCGCTCCCTCGTTCGCGGAGTGGGATCCGTCGATTCTCCGCCACCATCCCGCCGAGCGCCACCACTTTGCCGGGCGGCCGGCCCGGGTGAGCGGAAACGTCCGCGCCGTCGACATTCTCGCGCGGCACCCCGCGGACCGAGGCCCGCGGCCGACGCCTCAGCGGAACGCGGGCACCACCTGTTCGATGAACAGCGCCAACGAACGCTTCATCTCCTCAGGAGACATGCCGTTGTCGCACCAGAAGCTGTACTCGTCGACCCCGGCGGTCAGGTAGGACGGCCCACCCCTGTCCGCGCGAGGCGCGCACCTGCTGGAGATCGTCACCGGCGTTGAACTCACCGCTGCCATGCTCCAAGCACCGCTGATCAGTGCCACGCTGCGCCACACCTCCTGATCGGCCGACGTCCGGCGGGGTCACGGCCGGGGCTTGCGCGGCTGCGTCCACGCGCGCCAGCCGGGGGAGCAGGGCGGCGAGGGAGGCGGCGGCCATCTCGTCGGTCGGCAGCGGCATCGAGAATTGCCCCTGGCCGGTGCCCCACCGGCCGCGCCGGCTCGGCCGCTTTCAGATCACGGTGGCGGTCCCGCCATCCGGGCCCGGACCCAGGTGTCACCGCAGCCGTCATCGCCGACGAACATCCCTACGCGCAAACCGTCGCCTCCGGAGATCGACCCGAGTCGGAGCTCATCGGACCGGGGGCCAGCCGATAGACACCGACGGCCTGTTCGTGGACGTCATCCAGGTCGTCGGCGATCCAGCGGTCGTCGGCCCGCCGGCCGAAGAACCGGAACGTCGACGACGGGTACGAGCCGAACCCGCCGAGGTCGATGCCCACCACCACATCGACCGGCATCGGCGTCAAGGTGGCGGCCCGGCGCAGGATCTCCCCGGCGAGCAGCACGGAGTGGGCGAGATTGACCGTCGCCCAGTCCGGCTGTTGCGTGCCGAGCATCTCGTCGGGGTGAAAGCTGTTGACGAGCGCCTCGTGGCCGGTCGGGCTGTGCCGCGGGGTTCGATCGCCGTTGAGCCGCAGTAAGCCGGCGAAGTAGATGCCGCCGTCCGGCACGATGAGACCCTGGTCGTCGGCAAGGGCCTGGAGGCGCGGATCGAGCCGACCCGCAGCGATGATGTCGTCCGCCCCTCGGCGAATCTCGCGCATCAGCCCGTTCATCTGTTCCACGATCACGACGGACATCCTGCCGATCGGTGACCCCCGCTGGTCACGCTTCGGGTTCGTCGAGGTAGACGGTGCAGACGAAGTCGACGCCGAGGCGGCCCAGCCGTTGCAGGACCGGTACCCCGAGCCAGAACCCGCCCTGCACACGTTCGACTGCCCATAGCAGCGAACTCGGAGGTCGAAGTCCGCTCGCAGCTCGTCGAGAACCTCCTCCAGGCCGTCGAACTGCGACAGCAACGTCAGAAGGGCGGCGTCGAGGGGCTCGAGCGCATCCTCGGGACACTCGACTTCCAAGGTCCAGATCGCATCCTGGTGACGTCGACCGTAGATGCCTTTCCCGACCGGATCGCCGATCTCAGCGACGCGCGTCGGGCGCACACCGATCCGTTCGGCGAAGTACGCGGCGGTCCTGGTCGAGCTGTAGGCATGGAACGAGACGTTCCCGCCGGCGACGGCCACGGAACAACTCCTATCGGTCTTGGTCACCGACTCACGGCCGGAAGTGCGGCTCCGGCCCGGTGGCGGATGCCCATCCTGATGATCGACGTGCCGATCCGCAAACCCATTGCCAACGCCTCCGGGCATTGACCGCGCCGGCGTGATGCCGATGGGGGAGTGGGCCGACCTCGGTCGGCTCGTTTCATCCCGTTCGGACGATCCGATCGACCGGCGTGCGTCGGTTGACTGGCGGGCGGCCGCACGTGACGGCCACCCGAAACCGAGAGGACTCAAGACATGCCCGAGGAAACGCCGGTGCTCGACGCGCTGTCCGCGATCACCGCGGTCTCGATCGTGGGGAGCGAGCTGCCGGCGCGCGAGCACATCATCGCCCGCCTGGCCGCGCTGATCGCCGTGGACGCCCCGACCGCGTCCTACCTGCTGAACACGGGATCCGCCGTCGAGGTCGGGATCACCCTGGAGGACGTGCAGAGCCTGCTCGTCGCCGTCGCCCCGATCGTCGGCACGCCGCGCGTGGTGTCGGCCTCGGCCAAGATTGCGGAGGCGTTGGGCCTGGCGGTCGCCCTGGTCGAGGAGGAGATCGAGGAGGAGCTCGCGGCCGCCGAGGACTGAGCTCCCGTCCTGGGGCGGCCGGCCGGTGGCCGGGTCGGCCGGGTCACCCCGGCCGGACCGCACCCGATCCGCGACGACCCGTCGTCCGGGCCGCCCCGTCGGGTCTCATCCGCCTGGTCCCGTCCGGCGGGTCGGTCGGGTCGGTCGGGTCGGTCGGGTCCGGCGGCGCCGTCGGATCCGCCCGGGCCCGGTCAGTCCGGCTGACAGGCCGGGCACCAGAACAGGTTCCGGCCGACCATCACGTCGGTACGCACGTCGGTGCCACAGATCCGGCACGGCCGCCCGGCCCGCCGGTAGACGTAGTGCGCGTCGTCCCGGGTCACCCGACCGGTCCGGCGGGCCCGGTCCGAGGGTCGGGTGGTGACGATCCGGCCGGCGCGCGCCCCGGCCCGCATCAGGGTGACGACGTCCGCCCAGAGCGGTTCCCAGACGTCGGCGGTGATCTCCCGACCCGGCCGGAACGGCGAGATCTGCTGCCGGAAGAGAACTTCCGCCCGGTACACGTTCCCGATCCCGGCGACCACGGACTGGTCCATCAGCAGGGCGCCGACGGCCGTTCGCGACCGGGAGATGCGGCGGAAGGCCCGGTCCGAGTCGTGGGTGCCGGCCGCCCCGCCGCGGACTCGCAACGGATCCGGCCCGAGCCGGTCCAGCAGGCGCGCGACCTGCTCCTCGTCGAGCAGCTCGCACGCGGTCGCCCCGCGCAGGTCGGTCCACACCCCCTCGCCGTGCGGCCCCGGTCCGACCCACCGCATCCGCAGCGCGCCACGAGGCTCCGGCGGCTCGCCGGTGCCGGAGGTGTACTTGCCGTACAGGCCCAGGTGCACGTGCACCGTGTCCGGCCCGAAGCGGGCGAACAGGTGCTTGCCGTACGAGGTCACCTCGTCCAGGACCCGGCCGTCGATCAGCTCGGCGCCGCGGGCGAAGCGGCCCTGCGGGCTGCTGACGCGCACCTCCCGGCCGGCGAAGGCCGCATGCTGGCGGCGGGCGAGGCGGAACAGGGTGTGGCCCTCAGGCACGGTCGATCACCGGCCGACTGTTCCCGGCCCCGGGCCCGGTCACGCGGAACCCGCGCCGTCGCCGGGCCGGCCCGCCCGGGTCGAGTGGCCCGACCAGCCCGGCCGGGCCAGGCCGAGCCGGTCCGGCGTGGCCACCCCGCCGCGCACGCACGGCGGAACCTCGACCAGGGCGCCGCAGAACTCGCACCAGTAGGTGCGATGACCGGTGTGACCGGCCGTGCAGTGGCATGGCTCCCAACCGACGATCATGTGCCCGGCGACGAACGGGTGGCCGGTGGGGCAGTGCGCGGGTCGCTGCTCGGTGACCGCCCAGGGCATCATGGATCGAACATACGTTCGATGGACTCGGTGGTCCAGGGCGGGCCGGGCCGGACCGGCCCGACCCTTCTGCCCGGGCCCGCAGGGGGAGCCGTCCGACCGCCCGACCGGCTCCGCGCTGTGCCGGCCCGGCGCGGTGGACTCCCGGATCAGCCGGGTCACCACCCGGAGCATCACCGCGTCCGTCTCGGCCGATTCGACCCGGTCGGCGGGCAGCCAGTCGCGCAGTTGCGCGCGCAGGTAGTCCCGCCAGGCCAGCATGATGGCCTCACCGGCGCGTTCGCCGGCCGGGGCCAGCGCCAGCGCGTCGCCCTCACCGGTCAGCAGGCCCTCGTCGACCAGCTCGTCGAAGAAGCTGGTCAGTACCCCGCCCGGCAGGCCGACCCAGTCCTCGATCGCCGAGCGGGTGATGGTGGGCTGCTCCAGGATCCAGCTGCGGACCAGGACCTGGCCCAAGCCCCAGACCTGGGCGTCGGTCAGGCCGGTCCCGGCGTTCGCCAGGACCCGGGCCCCGACGTCCGGGCCGCTGCGCCGCAGCACGCCGGCCACCAGGTCCTCCAGTTGATCGGTCTCGCCTGTCGGGTGGGGCATGGCGAACCCGGCCCCCGGTCCGCGGTCGAGTTCGGCGCTGACGTCGCGCATGGTCACCTGCGGCATCAGCAGCGCGATCACCAGGGCCAGCACGGCGAACGGCACGGCACCGAGGAACACGTACTGGAACGTCTCGGCGTAGGCGGCGACGATGGGTGCCTGCTGGGCCGCCGGCAGGGCGTGCAGGGCCTCCGGGTCGCCCGCGGCCCGCGGGTCGGTCAGGCCGGCCGCCAGCACCGCGGCGGGCAGCCGGTCGGCGAGGTGGTTGGCGTACAGCGTGCCGAAGATCGAGGCGCCGAACGAGCCGCCCAGGGTGCGGAAGAACGACACCCCGGACGTCGCCGCGCCGAGATCGGAGAACGAGACCGTGTTCTGCACGATCAGGGTCAGGATCTGCATCATCAGGCCGATGCCGGCGCCCAGCACCACCATGAACAGCGCCTCGAGCCAGAAGGAGGTGCCGGCGTCCATGGTGCTGAACAGGTACAGGCCCAGGCCGGTCGCGATCGACCCGGCGATGGGGAACATCCGGTACCGCCCGGTGCGGCTGACGTAGGTACCCGACGCGACCGCGGTGGCCAGCAGGCCCAGCACCAGCGGCAGCATCCGCAGTCCGGACTCGGTGGCCGAGGCGCCGTCGACGAACTGCAGGAAGGCGGGCAGGTAGGTGATCGACCCCATCATGGCGAAGCCGACCACGAAGCTCAGGATCGAGGAGACGGTGAACACCCGGCTGCGGAACAGGTGCAGCGGCAGGATGGGGGCGGCCGCCCGGCTCTCCACGA
>NZ_JBMDXT010000104.1:0-10770 GCF_048594475.1 Nakamurella sp.
AAGCTGTTGGCGGACCGCCTGGCCCAGGCGGTCCGCCGGGACGGCGCCCGCCGCGGCGTCCGCGTCGAGATCGTCGACGTGCCGCTGCGCGGCCTGGCCCGGCCGATCGCCGACGCGTTCGTCACCGGCTTCGCCCCGCCCGCGTTGCAGGCGGCGCTGGAATCGGTGTACGCCGCCGATGCGCTGATCGCGGTCACGCCGGTGTTCAGCGCGTCCTACAGCGGCCTGTTCAAGTCGTTCTTCGACGCCGCCGACCCGCAGGGCTTCGCCGGCAAGCCGGTCCTGCTGGCCGCGACGGGTGGGTCGGCCCGGCACTCGCTGGTGCTGGATCACGCACTGCGGCCGCTGTTCGCGTACCTCAAGGCCGAGCCGGTGGCCACCGGCGTGTTCGCCGCGACCGCCGACTTCGGGGCCGGCGCGGACTCGGCGTCGGGTGATCTGGACCGCCGGATCGAGCGGGCGGGAAGCCAGCTGCTGACCGCCCTGGCCGCGGCCGCGCCGTCCGTCGTCACCCCGCCCGCCGCCGCGGCCGAGCCGGCCCCGGACCTGGAGGACGAGATCGCCGACGACGCCGTGCAGCGCGCCGCGCGGGTCCACCTGGGTCCGGAGCCGTCCCGGGTCGAGGCGCGCCGACGCCGCGACGCCGACCCGTTCGACGACCTCATCCCCTTCGAGCGGCTGCTGCACCACGGCTGACTCGCCCGGGGCGCCGGCTCCCCCGGGGTGGGCTGATCAAACCCGCGCGGGACGCCCGGTTTGTCCGGCTGGGGCCCGGCTTTGATCAGCGAACCAGCCGCCGAACGAGCCGGCGGGCGAACCGGCGAGCAGCGAACCGAAGCGGGCGCCGGCGGCCGACGGAGCCGTCAGGCCAGGGTGGCCAGGGCGCCCCGGAAGCCGGTGACGAGGTCGTCGACCTGCTCGTCGGTCATCACGAACGAGGGCGAGACCTGGACCGCGCCGGCGCCGACGGCGCGGGTGGCCACGCCGTGCGCGCGCAGCTCCCTGGCGACGCCCATCGCGGCGCCGGCGTCGACCAGCTGCACGGCGGTCACCGCGCCCAACCCGCTGCGGACCTCGGCGACGCCGGGCAGCTCGGCCAGCGGCGCGAACTTCTCGTGCAGGGTCCGGGCCAGCCGGTCGGCCTCGCCGAGCAGGCCCTCACGCTCGATGATGTCGAGGTTGACCATCGACGCGGCGGCCGCGGCCGCGTGGCCCATGTAGGTGTAGCCGTGCCGCCACCAGGCCTCGCCGGCCGGGTCGAAGAACGGCTCGGCGACCCGCGGCGCCACGAACACCGCGCCCATCGGCACGTAGCCCGAGGTCAGCCCCTTGGCCGTGGTCATCATGTCGGGCTGCAGGTCGAACCGGGTCGAGGCGAACCAGGCCCCGCCGATCCGGCCGAACCCGGTGATCACCTCGTCGGCGACGAACAGGATGTCGTGGTCCCGGCAGATCTGCCGCACCTCGGCCAGGTAGCCCTCCGGCGGCAGGTAGATGCCGCCGGCGCCGATAATGGGCTCGCAGAAGAAGGCGGCGATCCGTTCCGCGCCGACCTGCTCGATCAGCTCCAGCAGCGCCTTGCCCGAATCCCACTCGATGGTCGCGACGTCGTCCATCAGCTCGCCGTACCCGTCGTGGTTGCCGGGGATCCCGGCCAGCGCGGTGCCCGCCACGTGCATGCCGTGGTAGGCCTTCTGCCGCGCCACCACGATCTCCTTGGCCGGCGAGCCGACTTCCCGCCAGTAGCGACGGGCCAGCTTCACCGCGGTGTCGATCGAGTCCGAGCCCCCGGAGGTGAAGAACACCTTGCTGCCCTCGACCGGCGCGATCGCGGCCAGCCGCTCGGCCAGGGCGACGGTGGTGTCCACCGCGTAGTCGCCGAACGTGGAGTACGCCGCGATCCGCCGGATCTGGTCGGCGACCGCGTCGGCGATCTCGGTGCGCCCGTGGCCGACGTTGGTGAACCACAGGCCCGCCGTGGCGTCGAGGTAGCGGTGGCCGGCGGCGTCGAAGACGTAGGCGCCCTCACCGCGGGCGATGACGAAGGCGCCGTTCTTCTCGACCGCGCCCATGTTCGCGAACCCGTGCCACAGCGCACCCATTGCCTGATCCTTCGTGCCGTCGTCGTCCCGGGCCGGACGGCCCCGCCGAGCCACGACGGTACCGCCCGCCGGCGGCGCGGGTCGCCGCCGCCAGGGGGTCAGCCAGCGGCGAGCAGCCGTGCCAGCGTGGTCGCCGGCCGCCCGGTCAGCAGCGCGACGTCGCCGCTGACCGGGGCCAGCTCGCCCGACGCGATCGCGGTGTACGTGCTGACCCAGGCCTCGACCTGCCACTCCGGGGCGCCGTACCCGGCGCGCGAGGCGAAGGCCTGGGCCACCGTCTGAGGTTCGTACCGCACGGTCCGCCCGGTCGCCTCGCTGATGATCCGGGCCGCGTCGGCCAGGCTCAGCGACTCCGGTCCGGTCAGGTCGTAGGTCCGGCCGTCGTGCGGCGACCCCGACGGGGCCGTGCCGCCCGGACCTCCCGGGGCGCCCGCCGCCGCGAGCAGGACGGTCACGGCGGCGTCGACCACGTCGCGCCGGGCCACCGCCGACACCCGCCCGTCGCCGGCCGGACCGAGCAGCACCCCGTCGGGCCCGGCGAACGGGACCAGCACGTCGGCGTAGAGGTTGTCGCGCAGGAAGGTGAAGGGACCGCCGGCGGCCCGGATGTGCTGCTCGGTGTGCCAGTGGTCGCGAGCCAGGGTGAAGGTCGCGTCCGCGGCCGCGGCGAAGAACGACGTGTAGACGATGCGCCGCACCCCGGCCGCGACCGCCGCGTCGACGAACGACCGGTGGGCGGCGAGCCGGTCGAGCTCCTCGGCCCCGGAGACCATGAACACGGTCTCTATGCCGGTCAGGGCCGCGGCCACGGCGGCCCCGTCCGCGTAGGTCGCCACCGCGACCTCGGCCCCCGGCAGCCGGGGGGCCCGCGCGGCGTCGCGCACCAGCAGCCGCAGGGGCACGTCGTGCGCGGCCAGTGCCGCGGCGACCCCACCGCCGAGCTGCCCCGTCGCGCCGGTGACGGCGACCGCCGGGGTCATGCCGGGGACCGGGAACCGGCGGGGCGGCGGGTGTCTGTCGTCACGGTCAGCAGTGTCGCACCCGGCTCGCCGGGCCGCTCCCGGCGCGACGGCGAACGGGCCGCCGCCGGCGCCTTACCATCGGCTGATGCGGGCGGACCCTGACTCCTCGACCGGTGCGACCTCGTTGACCCGGGCGCTGGCCGCCGGACCGGTCGTCCTGGACGGCGGACTGGCCACCCTGCTGGAGGCCCACGGCCACGACCTGACGTCGGCGCTGTGGTCCGCTCGGTTGCTCGTCGAGGATCCCGACGCGATCGGGGCGGCGCACCGCGAGTACTTCGAGGCCGGCGCCCAGGTCGCGATCACCGCGTCCTACCAGGCCTCCCTCGACGGGTTCGCGGCCATCGGAGTGGGGGCCGACGAGGCCGAGCGGGCGATCCGCCGATCCGTCGAGGTCGCCCGGGAGGCCGCCCGCCAGGCCGGCGCCACCGGTGACGCCGAGCCCGCGCGCCGGTGGGTCGCCGCCTCCGTCGGCCCGTACGGCGCGGCCCTGGCCGACGGCTCGGAGTACCGGGGCGACTACGGCCGCAGCGAGCGCGAGCTCGCCGCCTGGCACCGGCCGCGCCTGGAGATCCTGGCCGAGGCGGGCGCCGACGCGCTGGCCGTCGAGACGATCCCGTGCCTGGCCGAGGTGTCCGCCCTGCTGACCGAGATCCAGCGGCTGGACGTGCCGGCCTGGTTGTCGTTGACCTGCGACCGCGGGCGGACCCGCGCCGGTGAACCGGCTGCGGAGGCGTTCGCGATGGCCGCCGAGGTCGACCAGATCATCGCGGTCGGGGTCAACTGCGTGGAGTCCGCGCAGGCCGCCGATCTGGTCGCCCAGGCGGTCGAGACCTCCGGCAAGCCGGGCGTGGTCTACCCGAACAGCGGGGAGCAGTGGGACGCCGTCGGCCGCCGGTGGGGCGGACGGTCGACGTTCGGTCCGGAACACGCCGCGGTCTGGGTGGCGTCCGGAGCGCGGCTGGTCGGCGGCTGCTGCCGGGTCGGCCCGGACGCGATCAGCGAGCTGGCGCGGTCCGCACCGGGCTGGCCGACGGGACCCGGCTGCGTCTCGTCGCGCTGACGACCCACACCCCGAGCGCGACCACCGCGCCCACCTCGCACAGCACCAGACCCCGCTCGACCAGGCCGATGGGCAGCGCCCGGTACCACGGGACGCCGGTGACCGGGCTGAGCAGCCACGCCCCGATGAGCGTGCCGAACCAGGCCAGGCCGGCCGCGGCGAGCCAGAACGCCCAGCGCGGGGCCACGCCCGGACCGGCCTGCCGGCGCCGGGTCAGCAGCATCACGGCCGCCGGGAGGCAGGCGAACGCCACCAGGCTCGCCACCCGATGGATCTGACCGTTCGTGCTCGGTCCGACGGCCCAGTCGTGCTTGGGGAAGACGACGACCACCAGCAGCGCGCCCACCCACGCCAGACCGAGCAGGAATCCGGCCGACGACGAGCGGGCCAGCCCGGCCCGGGCGGCGGCGACCAGGATGGCCAGCGATCCGAGGGCCAGCGCCACGACCGCGACGTTGAACGCCCAGGCCGACCCGGTCAGCGCGTATTCGCTGATGGTGCGCCGGACCGGGGAGATCGCCGCGGTGGGCGGCGCGACGTGCAGGGCCCCGACCAGCAGGGCGGCGGTCAGCGGGCCGAGCAGGCCGGTCGCGGCCAACCGGCCGGCCGAAGCCCGCGCCGTGCCCCGGGCGGCCGGAGAGCCGGAGGCGGGCGAAGAGCTCGGGGCGACCGGCTCACCGGACCGGGCGGTGGTCGCTGCCGCATCGCTCACGTCGGAGGGCCTTCCTGTCGTGGCCGGTGGCCGGTCGTCGTCGCGGGGTCCCCGGCGGCCGGGCCTCTGGGGGTATCCACCACGGTACGGACGCCTCCTGAGCGCAGACCCGGATCCGGTGCGCGGCCGCGGGGGCCGGAGCCGGCTCCCGGCTCGGCCACGACCGGTTCGGCGACCGCCGCGTGGTCCAGATCACGGATGGGTGACGTTCCCGGGACGCGCGCGAATGATCGCGAAACGACCGCGGGGCGTGCGGACAATCGGTCAAGGGGGTGGCGTCATGACGCGGATGGATCGACCTGGGGTGACGGCGGGTGGAGGAGCGGTGCGGAACACACGCAGGAGGAAGCCCCGGTGGGCCGCGGCCGCGGTCGCCGTCCTGGCCCTGGGATTGACCGCATGTTCGGCCCGCGGAACCGCGGGCTCCTCGGTGCTCGGCACGTTGACCGACCCGATGTCGGCCGCGTCCGCCCCGTCCGCCCCGTCGGCGTCGCCGTCCGGGTCCGGCCCGACGGCCGCCGTCACCGTGCCGTCCACCACCGCGACGGCGGTCCCGGTCCCGCCGCCCCCGCCGGCCGAGGTGACCGCGTCCCCGGCCGACGGCACCGAGGGCGTCGACCCGCTCGCCCCGGTCACGGTGACGGTGGCCAAGGGCACCCTGGAATCGGTCCGGATGACCAACCCGGCCGGGGAGGAGATCCCCGGCACGCTGGCCGCGGACAAGCTCTCCTGGACGGTCGGGACCGAGCTCGGGTACGGCCGGACCTACACCCTGGTCAGCGCCGCCCGCAGCGCATCCGACGGGACGGTCGTCGAGACGACCAGCAGTTTCACCACCGTGGTGCCGAACAACAAGACGAGGGCGTCCACGTTCCCCTCCGACGGGATGACCGTCGGCGTCGCCCAGCCCGTCGCGATCCACTTCGACGAGCCGGTGCCGGACCGGGCGGCCGCGCTCAAGGCGATCACCGTGACCACCACCCCGGCGCAGACCGGCGGCTTCCGCTGGATCGACGACCAGGAGGTCCGCTGGCGGCCGGCCGAGTTCTGGCAGCCCGGCACCACCGTCGCGGTCGCCGTCGACATCTACGGCAAGGACCTCGGGGACGGCCTGTACGGCCAGGAGGACACCGCCACGACGTTCACCGTCGGCCGGTCGATGATCGCCGAGGTCGACGACACCACCCACACGATGGTGGTCAAGGAGAACGGGGCGGTCATCAACACCATCCCGGTCTCGCTCGGCAGCAACAAGTACCCGACGTACAACGGCATCCACGTGGTCGCCGAGAAGTACGACTGGAAGCTGATGGACTCCAGCACCTGGGGTCTGACCGGCGCCGGCGCCTACCGGACGAACGTGCAGTGGGCGACCCGCATCTCCTCGTCCGGCGAGTTCGTGCACGCGGCGCCCTGGTCGGTCGACTCCCAGGGCTACGAGAACGTCTCCCACGGCTGCGTGAACGTCTCCACCGACGCGGCCAAGTGGTTCTACGACACGTTCATCCCGGGCGACCCGGTGATCATCAGCAACACCGTCGGCCCGACCCTGGAGGTCTGGGACGGCTTCGGCGATTTCCAGCTGCCGTTCGACCAGTACGTCCAGCAGACCTGATCCGGCGGCCGGGGGAGCGGGCCGCCGAACGCGACGGGCGGCTCGGGCATCCCCGGGCCGCCCGTCGCGCCGTCGGTGCGGTTACCGGTAGAGCGAGTCCAGCTCGGACATGTACTTCTGCTCGACGATCTTGCGCCGGACCTTCATCGAGGGCGTCAGCTCGCCGTCCTCGATGGTCAGGTCGCGCGGCAGGATGATGAACTTCTTGATCGTCTCCCAGCGTTCGAGCTGGCCGTTGAGCTTCTGCACGTGCTCGTCGATCAGGGCGTGGACCTGCGGGTCCTGCGCCAGTTCGGCGGTGCTCCGGCCGGCGAGCCCGTTCTTGGCCGCCCACCCCTGGATCATCTCGTCGTCCAGCGTGATCAGCGCGGAGGCGAAGTGCCGGCCGTCGCCGTGCACCACGATGTGTCCGGAGTAGGGGCACTCGGCGCTGAAGATGACCTCGATCTTCTGCGGCGCGACGTACTTGCCGCCCGAGGTCTTGATCAGGTCCTTCTTCCGGTCGGTGATCTTGAGGTAGCCGTCGTTCAGCTCGCCGATGTCGCCGGTGTGGAACCAGCCGTCGCTGAACACCTCGTCCGTCGCGTCCGGCCGGTTGTGGTAGCCGCGCATGACGCCGGGACCCTTGACGAGCACCTCGCCGTCGTCGGCGATGCGGAACTCGGTGCCGGGCAGCGGCGGGCCGACCGTGCCGATCCGCGCGTCGTGCGGCAGGTTGACCGCCGCCGCCGCGCTGGTCTCGGTGAGGCCGTAGCCCTCCAGGATCTTCATGCCGACGGCGTCGAACCACTCCCAGACCTCGGAGGACAGTGCCGCCGAGCCCGAGACGAAGAAGCGGATGCGGCCGCCCATCCGCTCCCGCACCTTGCTGAACACCAGCTTGTCGGCGATCGCGAGCTGCAGCCGGAGCAGCAGGCCCGGCCGGCCGCCCTGCTGCCGGATGCGGGACGCCTTGATCCCCACGCCGATCGCCCAGTCGAAGATCTTGGCCTTCAGCCCGCCCTCGCCCTGGGCGGTGAGCGTGACCTTGGCCCGCACCTTCTCGAAGATGCGCGGGGCCCCGCCCATGAAGGTCGGCTTGATGACCCCGAGGTTCTCCACGATGCGGGTCAGGTCGCCGTCCACCGCGGTGCTGAAGCCGAACTCCAGCTGCACCGCGGAGAGCACCTTGCCCAGCACGTGCGACATCGGCAGCCAGAGGTACTGGACGTCGTCCGGTCCGAGGATGTTCAGGGCGGCGACGGCCTTGCCCTCGTACACCCAGTTGTCGTGCACCAGGCGCACGCCCTTGGGCTTGCCGGTGGTGCCCGAGGTGTAGACCAGCGTGGCCAGGTCCTCCGGGCCGCAGCCGGCGATCCGGTCGTCGACGACGGTCGGCTGCTCGGCCAGCAGGGCCGCCCCGCGCTGCTCCAGCTCGGTCAGGGTGACGACCTCGACGCCCTCGTGCCGGTGCACGTCGGCCTCGGTGCCGTCGAACAGCACCACGGCCTTGAGATCGGGCAGGTCGGAGTCCAGCGCCTTGTTGGCCTGCTCGGCGTTCTCGGCGACGAGGACGACCGAATCGGAATCGCCCAGGATGTAGGCGACGTCCTCGCGCGCGGTCGTCGGATAGACGGTCGTCGTCGCCGCGCCGGCACACAGCACACCCAGGTCGGCCAGGATCCACTCGATCCGGGTGGTCGCCGCGATGGCCACGCGTTGCTGCGGCTGGACCCCGAGGGCCACCAGGCCGGCGGCGATGTCGAAGACCCGGACCTTGGTCTGGGCCCAGGACATCGACCGCCAGGCACCACCGACCAGGTACCGGAAGGCCTCCCGGTTCGGCGTCTTGTCGATCCGTTCGACGAACAGGTGGCCGAACGACTGCGCTCGATCGGTCAGGGCTGCGGTCATCTGGGGGACGTCCTCCTTGACGGGGCCGGATGGGCACAGGTGGCGACACGCCACGTCAGTACGGTTGGACTTCCGACCTTACGTGGCGCACGTCACCATTGTCCCCTCGGTGACCCAGGACAATCCGGCAAATCCCCCAGATGTGAACGATGACTCACTCACATCGCGATTTCCCGGCCCGTCGCGGCCGGGGTCAGCGCAGCCGGGTGATCCGGACCGTGACCTCGTTGCCCGTGGCCTCCGGCCCGGCGTAGACACCCTTGACCGGCGGCACGTCGCGGTAGTCCCGGCCCCGACCGACCACGACGTGTGCCTGGCCGGGCGCGGTCAGGTTGGTCGGGTCGAAGCGGTTCCAGGAGCCGTCGAACCACTCGATCCAGGCGTGTGACTCGCCGACGACGGCCTTGCCGATCTCCACGGTGCCGCCCGGGTGCAGGTAGCCGGACACGTACCGGGTGGGCACGCCCATCGAGCGGAGCATGCCGATGGCCAGGTGCGACAGGTCCTGGCAGACGCCGCGCCGGGCCAGGTAGGCCTCCACCGCCGAGGTGTGCACGCCCGTCGCCCCGACCTCGTAGGTCAGCGTGCGATGCACCCATTCGCAGACGGTTCGGGCGGCCGCCTGCGGGTCGGCGGAGGAGTCCTTGATCTCCGCGGCGATGCCGAGCAGCTCGTCGTCCAGCTCGGTCAGCGGGGTCGGGGTGAGGAACTCCTCGAACCGGTCCGCGCAGTCCGACTCCGTCAGTTCGGCCCAGCTCATGGCGCTGCCGGCGCTCGGCGCGACGTTCCAGCCCGCCGCCTCGGCCCCCGGCCAGCTGCCGGCCGGCGGGAACGTCTCCACCGTGGTCGTCGCGGTGACGGCCAGGTGCCGGTGCGGGCGGTGGATGTCGAACGCCGAGACCCGGGTGCCGTAGTAGTCGACGTAGGACAGCACGCCCTCGAACGGGTCGATCTCCAGCCGGGCCGAGAGCACGGCCTGGCCGGGCTCGTCGTTGGGCTGCATCCGGACCTCGTTGTACGACGTCGTCACGGTGTCCGGGTAGGTCAGCACCGTCCGGTGCACGATGAGCAGGCGCCAGATCTCCGGCATGGGCGGCTGCTGGGCCTGGTACTGCGCCAGCGGGTCGCCCGGGTCCGTCGCGGCGCCGCCGGTCCCGTCCACCGCGTCGGTCGTTCGGCCAGCCTCGCTCATGCCGCCCCTCCTTCTGCGCCGATGTTCGCCCAGGTCACCGAGTCCTCGCGGCGGAAGAACGAGTTCGTGACGGCGGTGTGGGCGCTGTAGACCGTCCGCTGCAGCGTGGCCAGGATCTGCTCGCGATCGGCGGCCAGTTCGGCGCCGGTCCGGTAGTCCAGCCCGGTCCGGGTCCGGCCGACGATCCGGCGGGCCGACGACGGGTCGCGCCGCGGGTCCATGTACCGGGTCGCGCCGATCGCCTCCAGCTCGGCCAGGCAGGCCTCGGCCGTGGTCAGCGAGCGGATCACCGACCGGGGGAACGACCGGTCGAGCAGCACGAACTCGTAGGCCGTCAGCTGGCCGATACTGCCGCCGTGGCTGCGCACGTACGGCTCCCAGCCGCCGCACGCGCTGACCAGCGCCCGCCAGGGCGGCACCGATCCCGTCTCGGACTCGGCCGCGGCGAGCAGCCGGATCGTCATGTCGGCCCGCTCCAGCGAGCGGCCGATGACCAGGAACTGCCAGCCCTCGTCATGGGTCATGACCTCGGAGACCAGGCCGTTGGCGATCGCGCACCGCTCACCGACCCAGCGCAGGAACACGTGCGGGCCGGCGCCGCCGGCCTCCCGCGTGCGCAGGCCGTGCCAGGTGACGTTCAGGCACTCCCACACGTCCAGCGGGATCGCGTCGCGGACGCCGCGGGCGTTGTCCCGGGCGGCGGTCAGCGCGCCGGCGACGGAGGAGGCCCGTTCGCTGTCGAACACCAGGGCCCGGACCAGCTGTCCCGAGTCGGCCCGGCTGGCCGCGCCGACGGTCTCGTCGTCGGACAGGCCCATCGAGTCCAGCAGCGACCGGATGACCTGGTGGTCGGCCTGCCAGGAGCCGGCCGGCAGCAGGTGCAGGTAGGTGTCCAAGATGCGGGCGGTGCAGTCGGCCCGTTCGACGTGGCGGCCGAGCCAGTACAGCGACTCGGCGATCCGGCTCAGCACTGGCCCCGCTCCTGTTCCTCCGACGCGCCCGGCCGCGTCTGCGACTGGACCATGCCGCCCATCCGCTGGACCTGCCGGCCGTCCTGCTGCTGCTGTTCGTGCTGGCTGCGGAAACCGAACGTCTCCTCGGCCGGGCTGACCGGCGGGTGGAACGAGAAGTCCGGAATGCTCATCACCTGCGTCTGGTCGGCCGCCGGCTC
>NZ_JBMDXT010000105.1:0-11296 GCF_048594475.1 Nakamurella sp.
GTCCCACTTCTGTTGTCCCCGTTCGCATTTTCGACCTACCGAGGGAGCTAGGTGCCATGTCCGTCACGCTCGGCCACAACCAGTACGGCAAGGCGGAGACCCGCGTCGTCCGCGTGTACCGCGATTCCGATCCGCACGAGATCGTCGACTACAACGTCAGCGTCGCCCTGTCCGGCGATTTCGAGGACATCCACCGCACCGGGGACAACAGCAACTGCCTGACCACGGATGCCACCAAGAACACGGTGAACGCCTTCGCCAAGGAGTACGGCGAGGCGGCCCGGACGCCGGAATCCTTCGGGATCGCCCTGGCCAAGCATTTCGTGGACGACACCGCGCCCGTCCACCGTGCCCGGATCAAGCTCGAGATGTACCCGTGGCAGCGCCTGCAGCACGACGGCGCGCCGCACCCGCACGCCTTCGCCCGGGACGGCGGCTACGTCCGCACCGCGACCGTGACCTACGACGGCACCAACCTGTGGGTGGTGTCCGGGGTCAAGGACTACGTGGTGCTCAAGACCACCGACTCGGAGTTCTGGGGGTACCTGGAGGACAAGTACACGACCCTCAAGCCCACCACCGACCGGGTCATGGCCACCTCGGTCACCGGCCAGTGGTGGCACACCGACACCGCCGCCGACTGGAACAAGTCGTACGACTCGGCCGTCGCCACCATGAGCAGCGTGTTCGCCGGCCACCACAGCCTGGCCCTGCAGCAGACCATGTTCGCCATGGGCGAGGCGATGATCGCCGAGCAGCCGGAGATCGGCGAGGTGCGGTTCTCCCTGCCGAACAAGCACCACTTCGTCATCGACCTGAGCGCCTACGGCCTGGAGAACCCGAACGAGGTCTTCCACGCCGACGACCGCCCGTACGGCTTCATCGAGGGCACCATCCAGAACGACCTGCACAAGGACGCCACCCCGGGCAATCAGGCCTTCGATCCCGGTCAGGGCTGGTAAACCCCCCGATGGCCCACCACGAACATTCCGGGGAGGATTTTGCGGGGCAGCAGGGCATCGAACTGCTGCCCGACGGGACGCATCCCGTCGACGAGGTGTTGAAGCCGGGACCGATGGTGCTCTACGGCCTTCAGCACGTCATGAGCATGTACGCCGGCGTCGTCGCCGTGCCCTTCATCGTGGGCACGGCACTCAAGCTGTCGTTCGCGGATCTGTCCTACCTGCTGGCCGCGACCCTGCTCGTGTCCGGCCTGGCCACCCTGCTGCAGACGCTGGGGGTCAAGTGGATCGGCGCGAAACTGCCTATCGTGCAGGGGACGTCGTTCGCCGCAGTCGCGTCGATGATCGCCGTCGGCGCGTCCGCCGGCGGCGGGGTCGACGGTCTGCGGGCGATCTTCGGCTCGGTCCTGATCGCCGGCCTGGCCGGGTTCCTGCTCTCGGGAGTCTTCGCCCGGCTGCTGCGGTTCTTCCCGCCGGTGGTGACCGGATCGGTCATCACCGTGATCGGCATCTCGCTGCTGCCGGTGGCGATGCGCTGGGCGGGGGGCGGCGCCGGGGCGGCCGACTTCGGGTCGATCTCCAACATCGCGCTGGCCGCGATCACCCTGGGCATCATCCTGGTGATCTACCGGTTCCTGCCGGGCTTCTTCTCCCGGATCGCCATCATCGTCGGCCTGGTCGCCGGCGGCGTGGTGGCCGGCCTGATGGGCAAGCTCGACTTCTCCAAGGTGGGCCAGGCCGACGCGTTCGCCATCTCCACCCCGTTCCACTTCGGCGCGCCGACCTTCCAGGTCGCCGCCATCGTCTCGATGGTCATCGTGATGCTGGTGATCATGACCGAGACGACGGCCGACCTGCTGGCCATCGGCGTCGTCGTCGGCCGCCCGGCCGATCGCAAGACCGTCGCCAACGGCCTTCGGGCGGACTGCATCTCGACCGCGGCGTCCGGCGGCCTGCTCAACGGGTTCCCGGTCAGCGCGTTCGCCCAGAACGTGGGCCTGGTCGCGTTGACCGGCATCCGCAGCCGCTTCGTGGTCGCGGTCAGCGGCCTGATCCTGCTGGTGCTCGGCCTGTTCCCGAAGGTGGGCGCGATCGTGGCGGCCCTGCCGCTGCCGGTGCTCGGCGGGGCCGGGCTGGCGCTCTTCGGCACCGTCGCCGCCAGCGGCATCCGGAGCCTGGCCGCCGTGAAGTACGACGGCACGTCGAACCTGGTCATCGTCGCACTGGCCATCGCGGCCGGCCTGACGCCGATCGCGGTGCCGGACTTCTACCACGCCTTCCCCGACTGGTTCCAGACCATCTTCGACTCGGGGATCAGCGCCTCGGCGGTGACCGCGGTGACGTTGAACATCTTCTTCAACGTGCTCGGCCGCAAGGACGACGCCGCCCCGATCTTCGCCGAGTCCCCCGCCATCGGTGTGACTCCGGACGAGCAGCCCGGCGGTCCCGTCCGGAGCGATCCGGCGAGCCGCGAGACCCGACCCTCGACCTGAGCGACAGAGCCGGGAACGTTTTTCCTGCAGGGGATCTGACCGTCCCGGGGGCGGTCCGCGGTCTCGGGCGCCGGCCCGGCCGGGGAGCCCCCGGGCGAGTCGCCGGGCCGGCGGGCCGCCGACCGGCAAGGCTTGACGGCATGACACCCCGTGGGATACCTTTTCTACATCGTGAACTAGTACTTCCGCATTACGGAATCAGCGAGCAGGGCTTCGGGAGGGGAGCGCAATGAGCGGCCACGACACCGCGGCGGGCCCGCCCCCCGGCCTGAGCGCGGACTTCCTCGACGGGCTGGATCGTGACCTGGCCACCGCCGACGCCGTGCTGGCCGACCGCTATCCCGGCGATCCCGGGACGCGGCAGCCGGTGCACACCGTCTACGTCAACGCCGACCTGGTCCGCGGGGACCTGGGCGGCGGGCTGGTCGACCGGTGGACGACCGGAGCCCGGGAGGTGCTGGCCGTCGTGGCCGCCGATCCGGCGGCCGCCGCCGCGCTCGGCCTGCCGGTGGACGGCGCCGCGCTGACCACCGTGCTGGACCAGGTGCGGGCCAAGCTCGACGCCGAACCGATCGAGGATCTGCGGCTGGACTTCGAGGACGGCTACGGCAACCGCCCCGACGACGAGGAGGACCGCGACGCCGCGCACGTCGCGGCCCTGCTGCCCGTCCTGCTCGCCGACCCGCGCGGCCCGTTCCTGGCCGGCATCCGGTTCAAGTCGCTCGAGCGACCCACCCGCCGCCGGGGGCTGCGGACCCTGGACCTGGTGATCTCGGGCCTGCTGGCCGCCGGCCCGTTGCCCCCGGGCTTCCTGGTCACGCTGCCCAAGGTGACCTCGGTCGACCAGGTCGCGGCCATGGTCGCGGTCTGCCAGGAGCTGGAGCGGGTGCACGACCTCCCGGCCGGAAGCCTGCGCTTCGAGATCCAGATCGAGACCACCCAGGCCATCCTGGGCGCCGACGGCACGGCGACCGTCGCCGGCATGCTCGAAGCGGCCGGAAGCCGTTGTATCGCACTGCATTACGGAACCTTCGACTACAGCGCCGCCTGCGGGGTCGCCGCCGCCCAGCAGAGCCTGGCCCACCCGGTGGCCGACCATGCCAAGGCCGTCATGCAGGTCGCCGCGGCCGGCACCGGCGTGCGGCTGTCGGACGGTTCCACCAACGTCATGCCGATCGGCACGCCCGAGCAGATCCGGGCCGCCGTCACCCTGCACGCGGGACTGGTCACCCGGTCCCTGCGGGCCGCCTACTACCAGGGCTGGGACATGCACCCCGGCCACCTGGTCAGCCGGTACCTGGCCACCTACGCCTTCTACCGGGCCGGCCTGCCGGCGGCCGCCGCCCGGCTGCGGGCATACCTGAACAAGCAGTCCGGCGGGGTGGTCGACGAGCCGGCCACCGCTCAGGCGCTGGCCGCCTTCCTGATGCGCGGCGTGCACTGCGGCGCCGTCACCGATGCCGAGGTGCTCGAGCTCGCCGGCGTGCGGCGCCCCGTGCTCGACGCGATGGCGCGGCGCAAGCCGCTGCCGCCGGCGTGATCACGCCCTGACCGGGCACTCCTGACGCACCGGCCGGCGACGGCGTCGCCACCGCGCCCGACCCGCCCACCACCCGTCCCGCACCGTCCCGCACCGACCGCCACTTCAGGACCACGAAGGGTATTTCCAGTGACCACCCCCGCCCGCCAGCTGCCCGCCGTCCGGTACGCCGTCAACCTGTCCATGCTGTTCACCGAGGTCCCGCTCCTGGAGCGGCCGGCCGCGGCGAAGGCGGCCGGGTTCGACGCGGTCGAGGTATGGTGGCCGTTCGCGACGGCGGTGCCCGCGGACGCCGAGATCGACCGGTTCACCGGGGCGATCACCGACGCCGGGGTGCAGCTGATCGGGCTGAACTTCTTCGCCGGCGACATGCCCGGTGGCGACCGCGGGCTGGTGTCCTGGCCGGCCCGCTCGGCCGAGTTCACCGACAACGTCGACGTGGTCGTCGGCATCGGTGACCGTCTGGGCTGCAAGGCGTTCAACGCCCTCTACGGGAACCGGACGGACGAGTCGACGCCGGTCGCGCAGGACGAGCTGGCGACCCGGAACCTGGCCGTGGCCGCCCAGGCCGTGGCCCGGATCGGCGGCGTGGTCCTGGTGGAGCCGGTCAGCGGCGCGCCCCGCTACCCGCTGCTGACCGCCGCCGACGTGGTCCGGGTGCTCGACCGGGTCGAGGCGCAGGCCGGCGTGCGGAACGTGAAGTTCGTGTGCGACCTGTACCACCTCGACGTCAACGGCGACGATCTGACGGCGGCCATCGAGGACCACTTCGACCGGATCGGGCACGTGCAGATCGCCGACAGCCCCGGCCGGGGCGAACCGGGCACCGGAACGCTCGATCTGTCCGGCCATCTCGCCGACCTGGCGGCCAGGGGCTACGACGGCTACGTCGCCCTGGAGTACAAGCCGACCGTCGAAACCGGGCAGAGCCTGGCCTGGCTGCCGCCGGCCGACCGCGCCTCCGCCGCCCGCGTCTGACCACCAACCGCCAGCTTCGAAGGAGATCTCTATGACCACCGTTGCTTTCATCGGACTGGGCATCATGGGCGGCCCGATGGCCGGGCACCTCGTGAAGGCCGGCTTCGACGTCGTCGGCTACAACCGGTCCCAGCCCAAGATCGACGAGCTCGTCGCGGCCGGCGGGAAGGGGGCGAACAGCATCGCCGACGCGGTCCGCGAGGCCGACGTGGTGGCCGTCATGGTGCCCGACTCCCCCGACGTCCGGCAGGTGCTGGCCGGTGACGGAGGCGTGTTCTCCAGCGCCAAGCCGGGCACGCTGATCATCGACTTCTCCTCGATCCGGCCCGACGTCACCACCGAGCTGGCCGCCCAGGCGAAGGAGCGGGGCTTCCGGCTGCTGGACGCCCCGGTCTCCGGCGGCGAGGCCGGCGCCAAGAACGCCGCCCTGTCGATCATGGTCGGTGGCGACCAGGCCGACTTCGACGCCGCTGCCGATGTTTTCGCCGCCGTCGGGAAGACGATCGTGCGCGTCGGCCCCAACGGCGCCGGCCAGACGGTGAAGGCGGCCAACCAGCTGATCGTCGCCGGCAACATCCAGTTGCTGGCCGAGGCCGTGGCGTTCGTCGAGGCCTACGGCGTCGACACCGAGGCCGCCATCACGGTGCTCGGCGGCGGCCTGGCCGGCAGCAAGGTGCTCGACCAGAAGGGCGCCAACATGCTCGGCCGCACCTTCCACCCGGGCTTCCGGATCGAGCTGCACCACAAGGATCTCGGCATCGTCACCGCCGCCGCCCGCGAGGCCGGCGTGGTGATCCCGCTGGGTGCCGTGGTGGCCCAGCTGATGGCCTCCGCCGTGGCCAACGGGGACGGCGGCCTCGACCATTCCGCCCTGCTGCGCGGCGTCCTGCGACTCTCCGGCCAGGACCCGGATGCCGCCCCCGCCACCGCCTCAGACTCCGACTCCTCCGCCAGCTAAGGACCAGAACAATGCCCACCATGCGAGCCGTCGATGCCGCCGTCGCCATCCTGGAGAAGGAGGGCGTCGACACCCTGTTCGGGCTGCCCGGCGCAGCCATCAACCCGTTCTACTCCGCGCTGCGCAAGCACGGCGGAATGAAGCACATCCTGGCCCGGCACGTCGAGGGCGCCTCGCACATGGCCGAGGGTTACACCCGGGCCAAGGCCGGCAACATCGGCGTGTGCGTCGGCACGTCCGGCCCGGCCGGGACCGACATGATCACCGGCCTGTACTCGGCGTCGGCGGACTCCATCCCGATCCTGTGCATCACCGGCCAGGCGCCCGTCGCCCGGCTGCACAAGGAGGATTTCCAGGCGATCAACATCGCCGACATCGCAGCCCCGTTGACCAAGATGGCGATGACCGTCCTGGAGCCCGCCCAGGTCCCGGGCGCGTTCCAGCAGGCGTTCCATCTGATGCGTTCCGGCCGGCCCGGCCCGGTGCTGATCGACCTGCCGTTCGACGTTCAGATGGCCCAGATCGAGTTCGATCCGGACACCTACGAGCCGCTGCCGGTCTACCAGCCGCGGGCCACCCGGGCCCAAGCCGCCAAGGCGCTGGACATGCTGGCCGCCAGCGAGCGGCCGGTGCTCGTCGCGGGCGGCGGGATCATCAACGCCGACGCCGCCGACCTGCTGGTCGAGCTGGCCGAGACGCTGAACGTGCCGGTCATCCCGACCCTGATGGGCTGGGGCACGATCCCGGACGACCACCCGCTGATGGCGGGCATGGCCGGCTTGCAGACCAGCCACCAGTACGGCAATGCCACCGTCCTGGCCTCCGACTTCGTCTTCGGCATCGGCAATCGCTGGGCCAACCGGCACACCGGTGGCCTGGACACCTACCGGGCCGGACGCACCTTCGTGCACGTGGACATCGAGCCCACCCAGATCGGCCGGGTGTTCGCCCCCGACTACGGGATCGTGTCCGACGCCGGCGCCGCGCTGGAGCAGCTGGTCGCCGTGGCCAAGGAGCGCAAGGCGGCCGGCGAGCTGGCCGACCGGGCCGAATGGGTCGCCTCCTGCCAGGAGCGCAAGCGGACGATGCACCGGCGCACCCACTTCGAGGACATCCCGATCAAGCCGCAGCGGGTGTACGAGGAGATGAACAAGGCGTTCGGCCCGGAGACCCGCTACGTCTCCACGATCGGCCTGTCGCAGATCGCCGCCGCCCAGTTCCTGCACGTCTACAAGCCGCGGCACTGGATCAACGCCGGTCAGGCCGGCCCGCTGGGCTGGACCCTGCCGGCCACGCTCGGCGTCTGCGTGGCCGATCCGGACGCCACCGTGGTCGCCCTGTCCGGCGACTACGACTTCCAGTTCATGATGGAGGAGCTGGCCGTCGGCGCCCAGTTCAACCTGCCGTACATCCACGTGCTGGTGAACAACGCGTACCTGGGCCTGATCCGCCAGTCCCAGCGCGGGTTCGAGATGGACTACCACGTGCAGCTCTCGTTCGACAACATCAACACCCACAGCACCGTCGAGGACGGCTCCGACAACCCGATCAAGGGTTACGGGGTCGACCACGTCAAGCTGGCGGAGGCCATGGGCGCCAAGGCGATCCGGGTGCACGATCCCGAGGAGCTGCTGCCCGCACTGGAAACCGCCAAGAAGATGCTGGTCGAGCACCGCGTGCCGGTGGTCGTCGAGGTCGTGCTGGAGCGCGTCACCAACATCTCGATGGGCGTGGAGATCGACAACGTCGTCGAGTTCGAGGAGCTGGCCCTGAGCGCCGCCGACGCCCCCACCGCGATCGCCCTGCTGGACTGAGGCGGACCGGTGAAGATCCTGATCGCACCCGACAAGTTCAAGGGTTCGATGCGCGCGAGCGACGTCGCGGCCCGGGTCGCGGCCGGGATCTCGTCGGTCGCGCCGGACGCCGAGGTGATCGCCGTCCCCGTCGCCGACGGCGGGGACGGAACCCTGGACGCCGCGCTGGCCGCCGGCTTCGAGCTGGTCCCGGTGACGGTCGACGGGCCGACCGGGGAACCGGTCGCCACCGGGTACGCCCGCCGGGGCGACTCGGCGGTCGTGGAGCTGGCCGACGCCTGCGGGCTCGTCCGGCTGCCGGGTGGCGAGCTCGCCCCGCTCACCGCGTCCAGCACCGGCTTCGGCCAGGTCATCGCGGCCGCGCTGGACGCGGGCTGCCGCCACCTGGTACTGGCCATCGGGGGCAGCGCCAGCACGGACGGCGGGGCCGGCATGCTCACCGCGCTCGGCGCCCGGATCCGGGATGCCGCCGGGGCCGACGTCCGACCCGGGGGCGGCGGCCTGGAGCAGGTGGCGACGGTCGATCTCACGGGCCTGCACCCGGCGCTGGCCGGGTCGGCGGTCGTGCTGGCCAGCGACGTGGACAACCCGCTGCTCGGCGCGCACGGGGCGGCCGCGGTCTACGGACCGCAGAAGGGCGCCGCGCCGGACGACGTCGCCCGGCTGGACGGGGCACTGCGCGCCTGGTCCGGGGCCGTGGCCGGGGCCATGGGCGTCGAGCCGGGGCCGTCCGGACATCCGGCCGCCGACGGGCCGGGAGCCGGAGCCGCCGGCGGGGTCGGCTTCGCCGCCATCGCCGTGCTGCGGGCGACCGCACGGCCGGGCATCGAGCTGATGCTCGAGTTGACCGGGCTGCGCGACGATCTGACCGGCGCCGACCTCGTCGTCACCGGCGAGGGTTCGCTGGACGAGCAGACCCTGCACGGCAAGGCCCCGGCCGGGGTCGCCGCGGCCGCGCGCAGGGCCGGGGTACCGGTGGTCACCGTCTCGGGTCGGAACCTGCTGACGGACGGCCAGCTGACCGCGGCCGGCGTCCGCAAGGCCTACACCCTGACCGATCTCGAACCCGACGTCCGACGATGCATCGCCGAGCCCGGCCCGCTGCTGGAGGCGCTCGGCCGCGCGATCGCCACCGACCTGCACTGATCCGTCCTGATCTCTGGTTTCACAAGGAGGTGAAACGTCCGTGACTGATTACGATCTCGTTTTCCGCGCGCGCCGGGCGGTGCTGCCGTCGGGCGAGCAGCCGGCCAGCGTCGCGGTGACCGACGGCCGCATCGCCGCCGTCGGCCCGTTCGATGCGCCGGTGCGGGCCGCCCGCACCGTCGAGCTGGGCAGCGACGAGGTGCTGCTCCCCGGCATGGTCGATACCCACGTGCACGTGAACGAGCCCGGCCGCACCGAGTGGGAGGGTTTCGCCTCCGCGACGCGCGCCGCGGCCGCCGGTGGGGTGACCACCATCGTCGACATGCCGCTCAACAGCGTGCCGCCGACCGTCGACGTGCCCGCCCTGCACACCAAGCGCGCCGTCGCCGCCGAGAAAGCCTACGTCGACGTCGGTTTCTGGGGCGGCGCGGTGCCGGGCAACGTCGACGAGCTCGTGGCGCTGCACGAGGAGGGCGTGTTCGGGTTCAAGTGCTTCCTGCTCGACTCGGGCGTGCCGGAGTTCCCCCCGCTGACGCCGGCCGACCTGGTGGCGTACCTGACCGCGATCCGCGAGTTCGACGGTCTGATGATCGTCCACGCCGAGGATGCGGGGGCGATCGAACACTCGCCCGCCGCGCACGGGTCCGGGTACGGCGATTTCCTCCGTTCCCGGCCGCGGGGCGCGGAGAACACGGCGATCGCCCATGTCATCGAGGCGGCCCGGTGGACCGGGGCGCGGGTGCACATCCTGCACCTGTCCAGCAGCGACGCGCTGCCGATGATCGCCTCCGCCAAGCGGGACGGCGTCCGGCTCACCGTCGAGACCTGCCCCCACTACCTGGTTTTCGATGCCGAGCAGATCGCCGCCGGGGCCACCCAGTTCAAGTGCTGCCCGCCCATCCGCGAGCCGGAGAACCGGGACCTGCTCTGGCAGGGGTTGGCCGACGGCACCATCGACTGCGTCGTGTCGGACCACTCGCCCTGCACGCCGGAGCTCAAGCAGCTCGATTCCGGCGACTTCGGGGTCGCCTGGGGCGGCATCGCCGGGCTGCAGGTCGCGTTGCCCGCGGTCTGGACCGAGGCGAGCCGGCGCGGGTTCGGCCTCGCCGACGTCGCCCGCTGGATGTCGGCGACGCCGGCGGCGCTGGCCGGCCTGGACCGCAAGGGCGGTCTGGTCGTGGGCCGGGACGCCGACCTGGCGGTGCTCGCGCCGGACGCGACCTTCACCGTCGACGCCGCGCAGCTGCGCCATCGCAATCCGATCACCCCGTATGCCGGACGTACGCTGTCCGGCGTCGTGCGCAGCACCTGGCTGCGCGGCGAGGAGCTGGTCGGCGACGCGCGTCGTGGGCGGTTGCTGTCGCGTACCGATCTCCCCCAGCCCGCCGTCACCGGACCAGTCGCCTGAAAGGACCAGCATGAACTTCAACACCTACTACGCACCCACGGGCGGGCTGCCGGCACAGACCGAGCTGACCACCAACCGGGCCGTCTTCACCGAGGCCTACGCCGTCCTGCCCCGCGGCACCATGCGGGACATCGTCACCAGCTTCCTGCCGTTCTGGACGAACACCCGGCTCTGGGTGATCGCCCGGCCGCTGTCCGGCTTCGCCGAGACGTTCTCGCAGTACATCGTCGAGGTCTCCCCCGGCGGCGGCAGCGACCGGCCGGAGACCGACCCCGGCGCGGAGACCGTGCTGTTCCTGATGGAGGGCGAGCTGGTCGTCACCGTCGACGGCGACAAGCACGAGATGACGGCAGGGGGTTACGGTTTCATCCCGCCCGGGGCGGACTGGACGATCCACCACCGCGGCGACGCGCCGGCCCGGTTCCACTGGATCCGCAAGGCCTACCAGCGGGTCGACGGCCTGGACCTGCCGACCGCGTTCTTCACCTCCGACGAGCAGGTCGAGGGAGTGGAGATGCCGGGGACGAACGGGGCCTGGGTGACCCAGCGGTTCGCCGACCCGACCGACCTGCGGCACGACATGCACGTCAACATCGTGACGTTCCAGCCCGGCGGGGCCATCACCTTCCCGGAGACCCACGTCATGGAGCACGGGCTGTACGTGCTCGAGGGCAAGGCCGTCTACCTGCTCAACCAGGACTGGGTCGAGGTGCAGGAGGGCGACTTCATGTGGCTGCGGGCCTTCTGCCCCCAGGCCTGTTACGCCGGCGGCCCCGGCCGGTTCCGGTACCTGCTCTACAAGGACGTCAACCGGCACGCCACCCTGAGCCGCCAGTTCGCCTGACCCGTCCTCCGGATCGGCCGCCCCGGCCGGGCGTCCCCGCGCCCGGCCGGTCCCACCGTGCCCTGCCCCCGCGCGCACGAAGTCGGCGACTCCGGTCCCACCCGTCACATTCGGGGTGAGTTGATCCGCGCCGGCGTTGTTGATCCGCGCGGG